>NZ_CATMPS010000042.1:0-23079 GCF_950073225.1 uncultured Oscillibacter sp. | reverse complement strand
ACTTCAAACCTTTGAAGCCTAACCAGCGGCAGCTGAAGATCCGCGGCTTTGCCGCATAAAATCGTAGCTGTACTTTTGATGCAGTTTCCATTTTTGCCCTTTTTGATTTTTACGAAAACTCAAATTTGCGGTGACTGCCTAATGTTTTGCGTTTTGCGCGTCATTCTTTATCAGGCACCCCCAAAGACAGCCTCTTTATCGTATCTTGTTACGGCTCGATGCGCGTTTCCAGCCGCCGGAAGGTGAAGGTGCCCACGGCGAAGAGCGCTCCGCCCTCGCCTGTGACCCGGGCCTCCAGCACGCAGACGCTCCGCCCGCCCGGAAGCTCCCGGGCCTCCGCCGTCAGCTTGTCGCCCGCCTGGGCGCTTTTCAAGAAGCTGAACGAGCAGCTGATGGTAACGGCCATGGTCCCATAGGCCGCCATGGCGGAGCCGCAGGCCGTGTCCGCCAGGGCGAAGTAAACGCCGCCGTGGGGAACTTGAAGGGGGTTCAAATCCTCCTCCGTCACGGTTTTCGTGGCCCGGGCGTAACCGGGGCCAAGCTCCTCCACGTAGATGCCCAGTTTTCTGCCGAAGAGATTCTTCTCGTTGCGAAAGGCGCGGATTTGCTCGTAGTCCATAGGAATGACTCCTTTCCGGCGCTGAAATAGAGGGAGGCGTCCCCTCACTGCCGGATGGTGAACTGGCGCCCGTCGGAGCGGACGCTGCCTTCCTCCCGGAGGCGCTTCAGCTCCCGCATCATGGCGCTGCGGTCCGTGGCGATGTAGTCGGCCAGGGTGCTGAGGGAAAAGGGGAGGGTGAAGGTCCGGCTTCCCGACTGCTGGGAGAGCTGGCGGAAATAGCACAGCAGCTTCTCCCGGATGGACCGCCGGGACAGCACGTCCACCCGGCGGGAGAGGGCCTGGGCCTTGTCCGCCATCAATTGGAGCATATTCTGAACCAGGATGCTGTGCCGCTGGCAGGCGTGGCCGCAGCGGCTGAGAATATGGCCGTAGTCGATAAACACCACGTCGCAGGGGCGGCGGCAGACCACCTCCAGGCTGTCTCCCGTGGACCCGGCGAAGGCCAGGGTCTTGCCGAAGACGCTTCCTACGCCCAGGTCCTCCAGCACCGTGGCCACGCCCTCCTCGTCAATGCGGATCAAGGACGCCTGGCCCCGTTCCACCACGCCCACGGCGTCGGAGGAGAAATCATAGATCAGCTCGTCGGCCCGGAAGGACCGCTGGATCGCCTGAAAACAGGACAAAATCTCTCGGTAATCCTGATAGCTGATGTCGTGAAACAGCGGACTTTTTTCCAATTCCTGTTCGCTAAGCATGTGCTCATCCCCTTTAGTTGCATATCCCACACAGTAAAATATGATACCAGCTTCTGCTTAAAAAGTAAAGCACAATTTTTTACTCTCGGCCCTTCCAGTGCAACTTTCGGTATTTTTTACGAAGCCCGTTTTTCAAAGGCGGGAAGGGCCGTCCGGAAAAAGCGCCGCGGGTTCAGGAAAAAACGGGAAAAAGCGTTCCTGGAAACCGGATTTACGTTTTCGACCCGGTTTGTTTACAATTTGTTTATATCCATCCATTGACAACAAATCCATCCGGTGGTAAACTCGCTTTAGCACTCCGGGAAAAGGAGTGCTAAAGCATCAAAAACGGCCCGCCCCGGCAGGCGGCGGGCATTAGGAGGAGGACGGCGTGGAGCTCTCGGACCGGAAACGGCAGATACTGAAGGTGGTGGTGGAGGACTATGTCCGCACCGCCGAGCCGGTGGGGTCCAAGGCCATTGCCGCCGAGATGGGGGGCAGCGTCAGCTCCGCCACCATCCGAAACGAGCTGTCCGACCTGACGGAGATGGGCTATTTGGAGCAGCCCCACACCTCCGCGGGGCGGATGCCCTCCCCCAAGGGCTACCGCCTGTACGTCAACGAGCTGATGGAGGCCCAGCGCCTCTCCCTGGCGGAGACGGAGAAGATCAACCAGTCCCTCCAGCTAAAGATGGAGGAGCTGGACCGGCTCCTGGCCCAGGCGGGCCGGGCGGTGTCCGCCCTGGTGCGCTACCCGGCCTATGTTTCCGCCAGCCGGAAGACCGAGCTCACCGTCCGGCACTTCGAGCTGCTGGCGGTGGACGAGCGGAACTGCATCCTGGTGATGATGACCAGCGACAGCAAGGTGAAAAGCCAGCTCCTTCGGATGCAGCTCAAGGTGGACCCGGCGGACCTGCCCGCGGCGGCGAACCTTTTGAACAGCCACTTCACCAATACGGACCCCGGCGGCATGAGCCGGCATCTGATGAGCGTGGCGGACCAGGTGAGCCCCCAGCTCTTCCTGCTGCTGTCCCAGGCCGTGGGCTTCGCGGCGGACGCGCTGGAGGAGGCGGGCCGGCGGGAGATTGTCACCGCCGGAGCCAGCCGCCTTTTGAAGCTCCCGGAGTTCCGGGACGCCGACAAGGCCCACGAGCTGATGAGCTTCCTGGCGGACAGCAAGGAGGAGCTTCCCCAGCCGCTGCACCGGGAGATGGAGATCCTCATCGGCCCGGAGAACGTGAAGGAGGTCCTGCGGGACACCAGCGTGGTGGTGGCCAGCTATGATATCGGAGACGACATGCGGGGCCTCATCGGCGTGGTGGGCCCCACAAGAATGGATTACGCGGCGGTGGCCGCACGGCTCTCCGGCTTTGCCGAGGGGCTGACGCGATTGTTTGGAAAACAGGAGGAACTACCCCCCAAGGAGGAACCGAAATGACGGAAGAGAACAAGCAGCCCCTGGAGGAAGAGACGGCGGAGAAAGTCCCCGAGTCCCAGACGGAGGGACCCGCCGGCAAGGCGCCCAAGGGCAAAAAGAAGAAGGAAAAGGGCGGAATCACCTTCACCAGGGAACAGGTGGAGCAGATGGAGGCGGCGGCCCGCCAGCTGGAAACCACCAAGGACCAGTTTACCCGCCTGGCGGCGGAGTACGAAAACTACCGCAAGCGCACCGCCAAGGAAAAGGAATCCCTCTACCAGGACGCCAAGGCGGACACCATCCGGGAATTCCTGGCGGTGTACGACAATTTGGAGCGGGCGGCGGCGGCCCCCGGCGGGGAGGACGACCCCCACAAGAAGGGCCTGGAGATGATCTTCACCCAGTACAGGGAACTCTTGAAGAAGCTGGGCGTCTCGGAGATCGAGGCCCAGGGCCGGCCCTTCGACCCGGAGCGGCATGAGGCCGTCATGCACGTTGACGACGAGAATCTGGGCGAAAACGAAGTGGCCCAGGTCTTCCAGGCGGGCTTCCTCCTGGGAGACAGGGTGATCCGCCACGCCGTGGTGCAGGTCGCCAATTAAAAACGCGTTCAAAATAACATTTTCATATAATTCAGGAGGCAGTCATTATGTCTAAAGTAATCGGTATCGATTTGGGGACCACCAACTCCTGCGTGGCGGTGATGGAGGGCGGCGAGGCCGTCGTCATCGCCAACGCCGAGGGAAACCGGACCACCCCCTCCGTCGTCGCCTTTTCCAAGACCGGCGAGCGCATGGTGGGCCAGGTGGCCAAGCGCCAAGCCATCACCAACCCGGACCGGACCATCTCCTCCATCAAGCGGGAGATGGGCTCCGACCACAAGGTGGCCATTGACGGGAAGAACTACACCCCCCAGGAGATCAGCGCCATGATCCTCCAGAAGCTGAAGGCGGACGCCGAGGCCTATCTGGGCGGCGCCGTCACCGAGGCGGTCATCACCGTCCCCGCCTACTTCACCGACTCCCAGCGCCAGGCCACCAAGGACGCGGGCAAAATCGCGGGCCTGGACGTCAAGCGCATTATCAACGAGCCCACCGCCGCGGCCCTGGCCTACGGCGTGGACAAAGAGCAGACCCAGAAGATCATGGTTTACGACCTGGGCGGCGGCACCTTCGACGTCAGCATCCTGGACATCGACGACGGAGTCATCGAGGTCCTGGCCACGGCGGGCAACAACCGCCTGGGCGGCGACGACTTCGACGAGTGCGTCATGAAGTGGCTGGTGGCGGAGTTCAAGCGCAGCGACGGCGTGGACCTCTCCAATGACAAGGTTGCCATGCAGCGCCTCAAGGAGGCCGCCGAAAAGGCCAAAATCGAGCTCTCCGGCGTCACCACCTCCAACATCAACCTGCCCTATATCACCGCCGACGCCAGCGGCCCCAAGCACCTGGACATCACCCTGTCCCGGGCGAAGTTCAACGAGCTCACCGCCCACCTGGTGGACGCCACCATGGGCCCCGTGCGCCAGGCCATGAGCGACGCGGGCCTCAAGCCCTCCGACCTTTCCAAGGTTTTGCTTGTGGGCGGCTCCAGCCGCATTCCCGCCGTCCAGGACGCGGTGAAGGGCTTCACCGGCTCCGACCCCTTCAAGGGCATCAACCCCGACGAATGCGTGGCCATGGGCGCGGCGCTCCAGGCGGGCGTCCTCACCGGCGACGTGAAGGGCCTTTTGCTGCTGGACGTGACCCCGCTGTCTCTTGGCATCGAGACTTACGGCGGCGTGTGCACCAAGCTCATCGAGCGGAACACCACCATCCCCGTGAAAAAGAGCCAGGTCTTCTCCACCGCCGCCGACAACCAGACCAGCGTGGAGGTCAACGTCCTCCAGGGTGAGCGGGAGATGGCCGCCGCCAACAAGTCCCTGGGCCGCTTCCACCTGGACGGCATCGCCCCGGCCCGCCGCGGCGTGCCCCAGATTGAGGTTACCTTCGACATCGACGCCAACGGAATCGTGAACGTCTCCGCCAAAGACCTGGGCACCGGAACGGAGCAGCACATCACCATCACCTCCTCCTCCAACATGAGCAAAGACGACATCGAAAAAGCGGTCAAGGAGGCGGAGCAGTACGCCGCCCAGGACAAGAAGCTCAAGGAGGAAGTGGAGACCCGGAACCAGGCGGACCAGATGGTCTATCAGTGCGAGAAGACCCTGGCGGACATGGGCGATAAAATCCCCGCCGACGACAAGGGCAAGGTCCAGGGGGCCCTCGACAAGCTGAAAGAGACTTTGAAGGGCCAGGATACCGCCGCCATCAAGGCGGATACGGAGGCCCTCCAGCAGGCGTTCTACGCCGTCAGCGAAAAGCTGTACCAGCAGGCCAATCCCCAGGGCGCCCAGCCCGGCGGAGATCCCGGAGCCGCCCAGGAGGGCCAGTACTACGACGCGGACTACAAGGTCGTGGACGACGACGAGCAGAAGAAATAAAATTGGGATTACGCGGGGCCGCTGAAAGGCGGCTCCGCTTCCCCCTGTTAATTACCCGGCCTGAGGCACAGAGGGGCCGGGACGGAGAGGAGGAGCAAGGAAGCGGGCGCGGCCTTCGCGGCTAGGCGGAGGCGGGGCCCGGCGGACTTTGCAACGACGAATGGCTGAGCAAAAGCGAGACTATTACGAGGTCCTGGGCGTGTCCAAGGGCGCGTCGGACGACGAGATTAAAAAGGCGTACAAAAAGCTGGCCCGGAAGTACCACCCGGACTTGAACCCGGACAATAAGGAGGCCGAGGAAAAATTCAAGGAGGCCAACGAGGCCTATGAAATTCTCTCGGACAAGGAAAAACGGAGCCGGTACGACCAGTTCGGCCACGCCGGTGTGGACCCCAACTTCGGGGCGGGCGGCGGCTTTGACGGAGGCTTCGACTTCGGGGATCTGGGAGACATTTTCGGCAGCTTTTTCGGCGGCGGCTTCGGCGGCGGGCGGCGGACGAATCCCAACGCCCCTCAGCGGGGGGAGAGCCTCCGCATGTCCTTGATCCTCAGCTTTGAGGAGGCGGCCTTCGGCTGTGAAAAGGCCGTCACCGTGGAGCGGCTGGAGCCCTGCGGCGCATGCCAGGGCAGCGGCTGCGCCGAGGGCACCACCCCGGAGGTTTGCCCGGACTGCCACGGCACCGGCACGGTCCAGGTCCGGCGGCAGACGCCCATGGGGGTCTTTGCCACCTCCTCCCCCTGCTCCCGCTGCGGCGGCAAGGGGAAAATCATCCACCAGCCCTGCAGGGAATGCCGGGGAGCGGGAGCCGTGCGGAAGCGGAAGACCATCCAGGCCAGCATCCCGGCGGGCATCGACAACGGGCAGACCATCTCCATCCGGGGCCAGGGCAACGCCGGGAAGAACGGCGGCCCCGCCGGGGACCTGCTCATCACCATCACCGTCCGGCCCCACGAGATTTTCCGCCGGGAGGGCACCTCCGTTCTCTGCGAGGCCCCCATCACCTTCGCCCAGGCGGTCTTAGGCGCGGAGCTGGAGATTCCCACCATCGACGGCAAGGTGAAATACGACCTGCCCGAGGGGACCCAAAGCGGCTCGACCTTCCGCCTTAAGGGCAAGGGCATCCCCTCCATCAACGGGCGGGGCCGGGGGGACCAGTACGTCACCGTCTACATCGAGACTCCCCGGAATTTGACGAAAGAACAGAAAGAGGCCCTGCGGAAATTCGCCGAGACCATGGGCGACGAGAACTACGAGGAGCGGAAGGGCTTCTTCGGCAAGGGCAAGAAAAAGAGGTGAGCCAAACCATGTATCTGGCGGATTACCATGTCCACTCCCGGATTTCTCCGGACGGCAGGGATTCCATGACCGCTCTGGCGGAGGCCGCCGTCGAGGCGGGGCTGAACGAGCTTTGCTTCACCGACCATGTGGAGCCCATCGTCTGGGCCAGCACGGACCTTCGGGGGCCCTATGACTGGTCCGCCCTGACGGCGGAATTTGAAGCGGCTCAAGCCGCCATGGGGGAGCGGATCAAGCTGCGCCTGGGCATCGAGCTGGGAGACGCCTGCTGGAACTTCACCCATACGGAGAAGCTGCTGGCGGACGCGCCGCCTTTCGATTTTGTGATCGGCTCTGTCCACATGCTCTCAAAGCGCTATCAGGGATTGGACCTCTACTATTTCGACCCCAAGACAGAGGAGGAGGCCTATGACGGCATTGCCGACTACCTGGGCCAGGTGAAGGCCATGGCAGAGTGGGGGAAGTTCGACGTGCTGGGCCATCTGACGCTGCCCCTGCGCTATCTCAACGAGAATCGGGGCTGGAATCTGAGCATGGAGCGCTTTGGCGGGGAGATCACGGATATCTTCTCTATTTTGAAGCGGAAGGAAATTGGCCTTGAGCTGAACACCAACCGGGGCGGTATGCCCCTGCCGGACGGGATGTGGCTGCGGCTGTATGAGGATATGGCGGCGGACCCCATCGTCACCCTGGGCACCGACGCCCACTCCGCCAAATTTGTGGGCTGCGCCGTCCGGGAGCGGCAGGCGCTTTTGCGGGACTGCGGCTTTGAGAGCTTTTGCACCTTTGAGGGGCGGAAGCCCATCCGACACGCATTGTAACGGAAAAGAACAAATTTACGGTCGAAAATAATATTGATTTTTTGGAAAATCTGGAGTACAATATAAGCCACAAAATTTGAATGCACGGGGGAATACTACCATGAAGATCGCGCTGGGCTGTGACCACGGCGGCTATGATTTGAAGCAGCATGTCATCAAGGTCCTGGAGGGGCTGGGCCATGAGATCGAGGACTTTGGCTGCCACTCCAAGGAAAGCTGCGACTACCCCGACTTCGGAGCCGCCGCCGCCCGGGCCGTGGCGGAGGGGAGCTGCGACCGGGGCATTGTGATCTGCACCACCGGTATCGGCATCTCCATCACCGCCAACAAAGTGAAGGGCGTCCGCTGCGCCCACTGCGCCGACTGCCTCCAGGCGGAGATGACCCGCCGGCACAACGACGCCAATATGATGGCCATCGGCGCGGGCTTCACCGGGCCCAACATGGCCGAGCGGATGGTGGAGGTCTTCCTTTCCACCGAGTTTGAGGGGGGCCGCCATGCCCGCCGGGTGGAGAAGATGATGGCCCTGGAGGGCTGAGCTTCCCCCAATAAAAAACGACGGGAGCGCCGCTCCTGAAAAGAGGTGACGCGCATGGTGGGAACCAAGGGCTACAGCAGCTACCGGGGGCGGGGGCCCAAGTGGAAAATTTTGCTGGCAATTCTGCTGGTGCTGGTGATCGCGGTGGCCGCCAGCGTCATCTATTTGCAGCAGTTCCTGGTCTATGGCGCCGACGGCAGCCGCCAAATCCGCCTGCCCTGGCAGACGGAGGAGAAGGCCCCCCCGCCGGACGGGGAGGGCGAGGCCCCGGAGAACCAACCCGACGTGGACGTGGTGGTCCAGGAGCCGGAGGATCAGGGCCCCAAGGAGACGGCGGCCTTTTCCCTTCCGGCCCAGGCGCTGACACAGGCCCTGTGGCAGGAGACGGAGAAGCCCGCGGGGACCAACGCCGTGGCCGTCCGCCTGAAGACCTCCAACGGCACGGTTTACTTCAACGCGGCCAACGCCGTTTCCGGCGCGGTGGAAACCGAGATGGACACCGCCGCCGCCCTGGCCGCGGTTACGGCCCAGGAGGGGCTGCACACCATCGCCAGCGTGGCCTGTCTCCAGGACTTCAAGGCGGCCAACGCCGACGTGGAGGGCCGGGGCTTGAAAAACACCGGCGGCTATATCTTCTACGACGGGAACAACAGCCTCTGGCTGGACCCCGCCAAGCCCGGGACCCGGGAGTACGTCTGCGCCCTGGCGAAGGAGATCGCGGAGCTGGGCTTTGATGAGCTGCTGCTGACGGATTTCAGCTATCCCACCGTGGGGAAAATCAATAAGATTCATTACAACACCGACGTGCCCCTGGCCAATAATCTGGACCTGCTCCTCAGCGATCTGGACACGGCCCTGGAGGCCTATGACATTCTCCTGTCCGTGGAGGTGCCGGAGGCCGTCATCGCCGAGGGTCCCGACACAGTGGCCGGGCTGGACCTGAACCGCCTGGTGAGCCGGGTGGACCGCGTCTACGCCGTCACCACGCCGGAGAAGGCGGAGACCCTTTCCAATCTGGTCGCCCAGGCGGCGGGGGCGGAGGGCAAGACGGAATTCGTCCCGGAGCTGACGGCGGACAGTCCCGCGCTGACGGGCAGCCGCCTGATCCTGGCGGAGTAACGAAGCACCCTGTAAAAAGAGAACGGCTCCCGGAGGGAAACCCCTCCGGGAGTTTTTGGCTTAGAGAAAGAGACAGAGGAGGGTGGGCCATGAGGCGGCTGGCGGTGTTTTCCGGGAGCTTTTCCTTGGGCGTGTTTCTGGCCCAGTATGTTCTCCGGGGCGGCTGGATACTGGCGGGCGCCGGGTTGGCGCTGGCGCTGGGCTTCTTGTCGAAGCTCCTGCCCTGGGAATGGCGGCGGCGGGGCGTGATCCTCTGCGCCGCCCTGGCTCTGGGCCTGGGCTGGAGCTGGCTCTACGCCCGCCAGGTCCAAAGGCCCGCCCAGGAAATGGCGGGGCGGAGGTCGGACTTCACCGCCACCCTCTGCGGCTACGCCGAGGAAACGGATTTCGGCGCCCGGGCGGAGGTCCGCGTGGAGGGCGTCCCCGGCAAGGCGGTGCTCTACGCCGGGGAGGAGCTGCTGGACCTGGCGCCCGGCCAGACCGTGGCCGGACAGGCCAGGTTCAACGACGCCGCCCGCGTCTGGGATGAAGATATTACCGCCTTCACCTCCAAAGGCGTTTTTCTCCTGGCCTATGCCCGGGGGAACCTGGAGGCCGGGGAGGGGACCCGGAACAGTCCCCGCTGGCTTCCCGCCCGGATGGGCCGGGCCATGAGGGAGCGTATCCAGGTCCTTTTCCCCGGGGACGCCGCCGGATTCCTGACGGCCGTTTTGACCGGAGATCGGGGCGGGATCTCGGAGAAGGCCTACACGGCCCTCGCCGAGGCGGGGCTGAACCACATTCTGGCGGTGTCCGGTATGCACTGCGGCTTTTTCATGGCCCTGGCGGGCTTCCTGCTGCAAAGCCGGAAGCTCCAGGCCCTGCTGGGCATCCCGCTGCTGGCGTTTTACGCCGCCCTCACCGGTGGAAGCCCCTCGGTGCTCCGGGCCTGCGTCATGCTGTCCCTGCCCCTGCTGGCCATCCTGGCCCGCCGGGAGAGCGACGGGCCCACGTCCCTGCTGGCGGCCCTGTTTTTGATCCTGCTGGCGAATCCCTTTGCCGCCGCCTCCGTCAGCTTGCAGCTGTCCTTCGCCGCCATGGCGGGCATCCTCTGGCTGACGCCGAGGCTCCGCAAGGGCCTGGTTGGGGAGAAGAAACGGGGGAAAACCTGGGGACGGATCTTCCGCTTCCTGGCCCTCGCCTTTTCCGCCTCTATGGGAGCCATGGTGTTTACCGTGCCGCTGACGGCGTACTACTTTGGCGCTTTGGTGCTGATTGCCCCTTTGAGCAGCGCCCTCTGCCTCTGGGCGGCTGCCTGGGCCTTCAGCTTCGGGCTGTTGTCGGTGTTTGTCAGCTTTTTCTACCCGCCCCTGGGAGCGCTGCTGGCTCTCCCGGCCCGGCTGGCGGCGGAGTACATCCTCCTGACCGCCGGGCTGCTTTCGAGGATTCCCTGCCACGCCGTCTATACCGCGACCCCCTATTTGAAATACTGGATTGTGTACGCCTACTGCCTCTTCGCCGCCGCGTATCTGGCCCGGCGAACGGGGAGGAGGAAGTACGTTCTGGCCTCCGCTCTGGCGGCGCTGACCCTGGCTTTGACCCTCCGGCTGGGGGCGGCCCGGTATGGGAGCGACCTGGACGCCCTGGTTTTGGACGTGGGCCAGGGGCAGAGCGTGGTGCTGGCCTCCGAAGGGACCTTCGCCCTGGTGGACTGCGGCAGCGCCAACAGCTGGAAGGACCCCGGCGCGGCCGCCGCCCGGCAGCTGGCGGCCATGGGCTGCGAACGCCTGGATTACCTGCTCCTCACCCACTATGACAAGGATCATGTGTCCGGTGTGACGGGCCTTCTGGACCGGCTGGATGTGGACACGCTGCTGCTTCCCGAGGGGGAGGACGACGCGGGGCCCCAAGAGGCGGTCCTCTCCGCCGCCGGAGCGCACGGCGCCGCCGTCCGGTTTATTACGGCGGAGGAGCGCCTGGACTTCGGCCGGGGCACGCTGACGGTCTACCCGCCTGTGGGGGACGCCGGGGACAACGAGCGGGGCCTGTCCGTCCTGGCCTCCGCCGGGGAGAATGACCTTCTCATCACCGGCGACATGGACGCCGCCACGGAGAAAAAGCTGCTGGAGACGTTCGATTTGCCGGACATTGAGGCCCTGGTGGCGGGGCACCACGGCTCCAAATACGCCACGTCCCAGGCGCTGCTGGACGCCGTAAGGCCGGAGACGGCCTGTATCAGCGTGGGGTCCAACTCCTACGGACACCCCACGGAGGAGACCCTGCTCCGTCTGGCCCGGCAGGGCTGCGGCGTCTACCGGACGGACCTGCACGGGACCATCCATCTCTCTTGGAACCAGGAGGAAAGCCATGGCTGAAAAAAAGAAGGCCCCCCGGAAGGGAGCGGCCCTGCAAAAATTCAAGGAGGACCTCTCCGCCGGGACCATCGGCGCCGCCTACGTTTTCTATGGCGAGGAGAGCTACCTCCGGGAGTACTACCTGGGGGAGCTGCGGAAGAAGCTGGTGCCGCCGGGCTTTGAGACCTTCAACTACCACGCCCTGGAGGGGAAGGACCTGACGGCCCAGGTTCTGACGGAGACGGCGGAGGCCATGCCCATGATGGCGGAGCGGACCTTGACGGTGGTGACGGACTGGGACCTCTTCAAGCTGGGGGAGGACCAGCGGGAAAAGCTCATCGCCCTGCTGGAGGATCTGCCGCCTTACGGCTGCATCGTCTTTGTTTACGACACCCTGGAGTACAAGCCCAACCGGACCATGAAAAAGCTCTGCAAGGCCTTGGAGTCCTATGTGGAGGCGGTGGAGTTCCCGGCCGCCTCCAGCGCGGACCTGATCCCTTGGATTTCCCGGCGCTTCAAGGCCCTGGGAAAGGAGATCGACCGGGCTGCGGCGGAGTACCTGATCTTCACCTGCGGCGCCCTGATGACGGGCCTGGTGCCGGAGATTGAGAAGATTGCCGCCTACGCCAAGGGCAAAACCGTCACCCAGGCGGACATCGACGCCGTGGCGGACCCGGTGCTGTCGGCGGAGGTCTTTAAGCTGTCCGATGCGGTGCTCCAGGGGCGCTATGACCAGGCGGCCTCCATCCTGGGGGACCTGTTGAAAATGCAGACGGAGCCCATCATGATCCTGGCGGCCCTTGGGAGCCAGCTCCGGCGCATCTGGACCGCCCGGCTGGCCCTGGACAGCGGCAGGGACCGCTATTGGCTGATGGAGCTGTGGGGCATGAAGTCCGACTACCCCGCCAAGCTCCTCTTGAACGCCGCCCGGAGGACCACGGCGCAGTGGTGCGCCCAGGCGGTGCGGAGGTGCCAGGAGCTGGACCGCCGGATGAAGAGCGAGCGGGGCGTGGACAGCGCCGGGGAATTGAAGCTGCTGCTGGTTTGGCTGGCGGCGGAGAGGAGCTGAGGAAATGGAGCGCGTCCGGGAAGTCATTGTGGTGGAGGGCCGCTACGACAAGAATACCGTCTCTCAGGTGGTGGACGCCACGGTGGTCACCTTGGGCGGGTTCGCCGTGTTCAACGACAAGGAGAAGCTGGCCTTTCTCCGCCGCCTGGCGGAGAAGCGGGGCCTCATCATCCTGACGGACAGCGACGGGGCGGGCTTCCTCCTGCGGAATTATCTGAAGGGGGCCCTGCCCAGGGACCGGGTGAAGCAGGCCTACATCCCCGACGTGAAGGGCAAGGAGCGCCGGAAGCGCCGGGGCGGCAAGGAGGGGAAATTAGGCGTGGAGGGCATGTCCCCCACGGTGCTGCTGGAGGCGCTGCGCCGCTGCGGGGCCACGTTTGAGGACAGGCCGCCCCCGGAGCGGCGGGAGGCCGTCACCAAGGCGGACTTGGTCGCCCTGGGTCTCAGCGGGGGAGAGGGCAGCGCGGAAAAGCGCCGCCTGCTTTTGAAGCGTTTGGACCTGCCGGAGCACCTCACGGCCAACGGCATGCTGGAAGCTTTGAATCTCCTGTTCGGCCGGGAGGAGCTGGAGGCGCTTCTTGCGGAAGAGCCGGGCTTCGACAAAGTTTGACAGGCTTTACGGGATGCCTGTGTTATGCTGGAAGCAGAAAACGCCCGCGGCGCTTGGAAGAGGCGCGGGCCGGAGGAGGGAGCGGATTGCGCAAGATGCTGGTAGGAGAGGTCCCATGCCTGTCGTCACAGGCGCGTTATTATCTGCTGGAGGAGGCCGGGAATTTCGGCGTCCAGATTGAGCTGGAGGGAGAAGAGGCGTCGGTGAGGGATCTCAGCCCCTCCCGGCAGAAGGTCCAGGATTTGGCGGAGGCGCTGGTCCGGGGCACCGTAACGCCGGTGGGCCTGCGGGATGTGGTGGACGACTGGCTGCTGGAATAAGAGGGCAACATTTACAAATTCTTCATAACTTTTGCGAAAAACCCCCTTTACAAATGGGGGCGGCTGTACTATGATAATCACTGTTAGCACTCCAGGTATTTGAGTGCTAACAGTGATTACGTTTTTTAATTTTTAATATTTTAAGGAGGAACCTGATATGAAACTCACCCCGCTTGCAGACCGTGTCATCCTGAAAATGGTGGAGACCGAGGAGACCACCAAGGGCGGCATCATCCTCACCGGCTCCGCGAAGGAGAAGCCCTCCGTGGCCGAGGTCATCTCCGTGGGCCCCGGCGGCACCGTGGAGGGCAAGGAAGTCACCATGACCGTAAAGCCCGGAGACAAGGTGATCACCAGCCAGTACGCCGGAACCAAGGTGAAGCTGGAGGACGTGGAGTACACGGTGGTCCGGCAGAACGACATTCTGGCGATTGTCGACTAAGCACAAACATCAATTGATTTGAAAAATCGGGAGGTAACGATTTATTATGTCTAAGCTCATCAAGCGCGGCGAGGACGCCCGCAAGGCCCTGGAAACCGGCGTCAACACCCTGGCCGATACCGTAAAAATCACCCTGGGCCCCAAGGGCCGGAACGTGGTTCTGGACAAGAAATACGGCGCGCCCCTCATCACCAACGACGGCGTGACCATCGCCAAGGAAATCGAGCTGGACGATCCCTTTGAGAACATGGGCGCCCAGCTGGTGAAGGAAGTCTCCACCAAAACCAACGACGTGGCCGGCGACGGCACCACCACCGCCACCCTCCTGGCCCAGGCCATGATCGGCGAGGGCCTGAAGAACCTGGCCGCCGGGGCCAACCCCATCGTGGTCAAAAAGGGTATGGCCAAGGCCGTGGAGGCCGCCGTGGCCGAGGTCAAGGCCCAGGCCAAGACCGTGGACGGCTCCAAGGACATCGCCCGGGTGGGCGCGGTCTCCTCCGGCGACGAGGAAATCGGCAAGCTGATTGCCGACGCCATGGAAAAAGTCTCCGCCGACGGCGTCATCACCATCGAGGAATCCAAGACCGCCGAAACCTACAGCGAGGTGGTCGAGGGCATGCAGTTCGACCGGGGCTATATCACCCCCTATATGGCCACCGACATGGAGAAGATGGAAGCCGTGGTGGACGATGCCTATATCCTGATTACCGATAAGAAAATCTCCGTCATTTCCGACATCCTGCCCCTGCTGGAGCAGCTGGTCCAGTCCGGCAAGAAGCTCCTCATCATCGCCGAGGACGTGGAGGGCGAGGCCCTGAGCACCCTCATCGTCAACCGCCTCCGGGGCACCCTCAACGTGGTCTGCGTCAAGGCCCCCGGCTTCGGCGACCGCCGCAAGGAGATGCTCCAGGACATCGCCGTCCTCACCGGCGGCACCGTGGTCAGCGAGGAAGTGGGCCTGGAGCTCAAGACCGCCGACATCTCCCTGCTGGGCCGTGCCCGCCAGGTGAAGGTGACCAAGGAGAACACCACCATCGTGGACGGCGCCGGGGACTCCCAGGCCATCAAGGACCGGGTTGCCCAGATCCGCTCCCAGATTGCCAACACCACCAGCGACTACGACAAGGAAAAGCTCCAGGAGCGCCTGGCCAAGCTGGCCGGCGGCGTAGCCGTCATCAAGGTGGGCGCGGCCACCGAAACCGAGATGAAGGAAAAGAAGCTCCGCATCGAGGACGCGCTGAACGCCACCCGCGCCGCGGTGGAAGAGGGCGTGGTAGCCGGCGGCGGCACCATCTTTGTCAACGTCATTCCCGCCGTGGAGGCCCTGGTGGACGGCGTAGAGGGCGACGAGAAGACCGGCGTGCGCATCGTGGCCAAGGCCCTGGAGGCCCCCATCCGCCAGATTGCCGCCAACGCGGGCCTGGACGGCTCCGTCATTCTGGAGAAGGTCCGCTCCGGCGAGAAGGGCTATGGCTTCGACGCCTACAAGGAGGAGTACTGCGACATGGTAGCCTCCGGCATCATCGACCCCGCCAAGGTGACCCGCAGTGCCCTGGAGAACGCCGCGTCTGTTGCCGGCATGGTGCTGACCACCGAGTCCCTGGTGGCCGACAAGCCCGAGCCCCCCGCTCCCGCTCCCGTCGCGCCCGACATGGGCGGCATGTACTAAGCCGAAGAAAAGAAGCGGCGCCCGCTTACGCGGGCACCGCTTTTTTTGCGGTTAAGAGAACGGCGTCAGGCTGTGCACAGTCTCCGCACAGGCCCGGAACTCCTCCTCGTCCGTCCGCCAGAGCTCATACTCCGGCAGGGAGGGCAGGCCCATGGACACCGTGGGCTTGCGGTAGATCATGCCGCTGTCCACGGGGCCCCGCCGCCCGGAGGTGTGGAACACATGCACCCCGGTCCGCCGGTGGATGTCCCGGATGCTCCCCGCCCGGACGCCGCAGCCCGCCATGACGGCGATCCGTCCCGCCGCCTTCTCCCGGAGGGCCCGCAGGGTCTCCGCCCCGGCCGGGGCGTCCTTCTCCTGCCCGGAGGTGAGGATGGTCCGGCAGCCCAGGGCGATGGCCGCCTCCAGGGCCTCCAGGGGGTCCCGGGTCATGTCGAAGGCCCGGTGGAGGGTGACCTCCATACTCCCGGCGGCCTCCATCAGACGGGCCATGACGGCCTGGTCCAGCGTGCCCCATCGCGTCAGGGCGCCCAGCACCACGCCGTCCGCCCCCAGGTCCCGGAAGCGGCGGACGCAGTCCTCCATCTCCTCCACCTCCGCCTCGGAGTAGAGGAAGTCCCCGAAGCGGGGGCGGATGAGGACGTTGACGGGGAGACTGCAGTCCCGCCGCACCTGCCGGAAGAGGCCCAGGGAGGGGGTGGTGCCCCCGATGGAGAGGTTGGCGCACAGCTCCAGCCGGTCCGCGCCGCCCCGGCAGGCGGCCAGGGCGGAGGCGTGGGAGTCCACGCAGCCCTCGATGAATCCATAAGCCATGACAAAGCTCCTTTCCGGTAAACTCAGCCCCATTATAGCAGGGCCCCCGCCGGGGCGCAAGCAGGTGCCCTGCGGGTTCTTTGGAAAGAGGTGGAAAGCCGCCGAATAACGCTTGTATTTTCCATACAAAAGTGGTAGAGTAGGGAATTAGGGACAACCCCTGAAAACTTAAGAGGAAAGGACACTGGATACATCATGAAACGAAAGAGTCAATTATTAGCTTTGCTGATGGCGCTCTGCCTGTTGGCAAGCCTGGCCGTTGTGCCTGCGGCGGCGGAGGAGGTGACACCGCCGACGGAAAATGGTAGTACCGATGGAAACGGAGGTTCCGACGGCGGAAATATCGAAGGTGAAGGCGAAGAAGAGCCTACCCCGAATCCGAATCCGGACCCGAATCCGAATCCGGACCCGAATCCGAATCCGAATCCGGACCCGAATCCAGACCCGAATCCGAACCCGAATCCGAATCCGGACCCGAATCCGAATCCGGACCCGAATCCGAATCCGGACCCGAATCCGAATCCGAATCCGGCCCCGAATCCGGACCCGACTCCAACTCCGGACCCCAAACCCGAAGTGCCTACTATCACCTATCCCAAGTCCAGTGACTTCTCCTATCCCTCCTCTGTGAACTTCGGCACACTGGAGAAGAACGCGTCCAGCGGCAGCCGGACCCAGACCTTTACGATCAAAAATAAGAGCGACCACGAGATGAAGCTCAGCTACTCCACCCCCAGCGGCTACTCCATCTCGGGGCTCCCCAGCTCCCTGACGGCGGGCAGCTCCTCCACCGTCACGGTGCAGCTGAACAGCGCCAGCAGCACGGGAAATTATGACCGGCGGCTGACCATCACCGCCTCCTTCGTGGGCGGCAGCGGCTCCAATGACTTTTCCGTCAACCTCTACGCGACGGTGGTGGAAAAGGGCTACACCATCGCCGTGGACCCCACCAGCAAGGACCTGGGCAAGCTGAAAGAGGGCTACACCGAGAAGGAAGCCAAGGAAAAGGAAATCTCCGTCACCGTCCAGAATAAGGGAGCCTCCAATGTGCGGATGGACGCCGTAAAAGGAAACGACCACTTCATTGTCACCGCCGTGAAGAGCGACTCCGTGACCCTGGAAAACGGCGACAAAGCCGAGTACAAAATCGTCCCCAAGCAGGATCTGAAGGTGGGCACCTACACCGACACCATCACCTTCCAGACCCGGGAGAACACCTCGGCCACCTTCAAGGCCACCGTGGTCATTGAAAAGAAGCTGGCCCCCCTGACCGTGGAGCCCGGCACCCTGGACTTCGGCATCGTGGAGGAGGGCTACACGGCCCTGGCCCAGAAGACGGTTACCGTGAAAAACAACACGGAATACGCCATCCGCCTGGACCAGCCCACCTCCTACAGCTATGAGGTCAGCCTCCTGACCCAGACGTCCCTGCCCGCGGGCGGCAGCACCACCTTTACCATCCGTCCCCGGACGGGCCTCCCCGCCAACGCGTATAACGGCGTGGTGGAGCTCTATGGCAGCGGCGAGTCGGCGAAAGTGAACGTCCAGTTTGCCGTGACCAAGCCCGCCGGCCCCTCCACCTTCTCCGACGTGGCGGCGGGCAGCACCTTCGCCGCCGACATCGCCTACGTCAGCCAGAAGGGCCTGATGAGCGGCGTGGGCGAGGGCCGCTTCAATCCCGGGGCCCCCGTCACCCGGGGCCAGCTGGTGACCATCCTCTACCGGCTGGAGGGCCAGCCCGCCGTCAGCGGCGCGGGCTTCCCCGACGTGGCCGCCGGGTCCTACTGTGAGAAGTCGGTGAAGTGGGCCGCGGCCAACGGCATCACCGCCGGAGGCAAGGACGGCCTCTTCCGGCCCGGCGACTCCATCACCCGGGAGCAGCTGGCCACCTTCCTGTTCCGCTATAACGCCTACAAGGGCTACGTATCCACCCAGCGGGCCAACCTGGCGGACTTCTCCGACGGAGCCGCCGTGGCCTCCTACGCCAAGGAAGCCCTCTCCTGGGCCAACGCGGCCAAGCTGGTAAACGGCACCTCCGACGGCCGCCTGAATCCCTCCGGCGGCGCGACCCGGGGCCAGGCGGCGGCGATTCTCCACCGCTTCTGCGTGAGCATCGGGAGATAACCGGATTTGCCATGGAGCGAATCGCATGAAAAGCCCCCGGAAACCACTGGTTTCCGGGGGCTTTCCGGTTGAGGGGAGTCACTGCCGGACGTAGCCGTCCGCATCCACAGTGTAGCGCTTTCCGTCCACGGTGACGGTGGTGTTTTTGTAGATGGTTCCGTCCGCGTCCCGGTAGCGCCAGCCCCGGTCGTCCTTCGTCCAGCCGCCCATATTCACGCCCTTGAACAGGTAGCTGGTCAGGCCGATGGCCTCCCGGGTCTCGTCGTCCTGGAAGTGCCACCACTCGGAGCTCAGGCCCCGCATGCCCGTGGCGGTCATATACTTCTCCAGGAGCTTGGCGTTGTCGTTGTTCAGGTAGGCGGCGGAGTACCAGCTGAGGTCGTGGATGGCGCTTTGCATTTCCAGCTCCTCTCCGCCGTCGATTTTCTCCAGGGTCAGGTCCAGGGCAATGCCCCGGTTGTGGGCGGAGGTCACCCGGGCCAGGAAGCTGCCCAGGCTGAAGCGCCCGTTGTTGGTCATAATCTGGAAGTAAGTCTCATACTCCGGCTCTTCGCCGTCCCCGTCCTGCGCCCCGCCCTCCGGCGGTTCGCCTTCCTGCGGTTCGCCTTCCTGCGGTTCACCTTCCGGCGGCTCGGGGGGGAGGTCCGGCTGCGGGGCGGGCTGGGGGGCTTCCGCGGGGTCCAAGCCGCCGCCCTCGCCCGCCTCGGGCAGGGTGAAGAAGGGAATATCACCGGCGGGCTGCGGAGCTTGTCCCTCCGGGCCGGGCAGGGGCCCGCCGTCCGGGTCCAAGCCCTCCGTTCCGGCCTCCTCCTCCTGGCGCAGGGCTAGATCCTCCCGGCTGATTTTCTCCCCGGTCTCCGGGTCAATCAGAAGCCCGTCCTCCAGGCCGGCTTCCCAGCCGGTGACGGGGTCCAGGACCCTGGGGTCCTCGTCCTGCCCCAAGGGCGCGCCCTCCGCGTCCTCATAGCTGTATACCAGGGCGGCCAGATCCAGCTGTCCGGCGGTGGTGTCGTAGAGGAAGCGGGTGGCCTCGTTGGGGCGGAAGGCCTCGTAGATTTTCAGGCGGTAGCCGTCCTTCTCCGCCGCCTGGGCGGCGCTGAGGAGCTTCTTGGCGCAGGGGTAGAGGTAGGGGACCAGGAATTCCCCGTCCGCCTCCTGGATATGCTCGAAGCCCTGGATCACCTGGTCCGTAATCAGGGCGATGGGGTTTTCGTGGACCTTGAAAATGGAGCGGTAGCTGTTGGTGATGTCATAAGAGCAGTGGTCCCCCACGTACTCCGGCAGGTTGATCATGCAAAAGCGGCTGTCCACCCAGCCGTATTGATCCTTGTACCGGACCTGGAACCAGTCTCCGCTCTCCTCCAATACGCAAAGGGCGGTCCCGCCGGGGATTTTTCCCAGGGAGGAGGAGCTCTTGTCGGCCTTTTCGTAGAAGGGCTGCTCAATGATGGGCCAGATGGTGGCGTACAGGGGATCGATGGAGACGGAGAACTCCGCCTCCTCCGAGGAGAGGACGGCGCCGTTCACGCTCTTGGACACCACCTGGAAGCGGTGGTGGGACCCGGAGCCCAGGCGGCCCAGGTCATATTGGAAGTGCTCCGCCAGCTCCAGAGTGTCCAGCAGAGTCCAGCCCTCCTTGTCCCACTCCTGGAGCTCGTAGCGCTCTCCCCGGGTTTCGTCCCACTCCAGGGTGTAGACCCGGGGCTCCGTCTCGCGGCAGACCAGGTTCAGATCGTCGCCCAGCAGGTCCTGGCGCTCCACGCGGATAAGATTGGAGGCGGGGCCGCAGAGAACGTAGCCCTCTCCCTGGACGGCCGCCCGGACAAGAACCTCCAAAGGATGCTCATAGCTGGGCAGCACCAGGGTGCCGCCCTCCTTGTAGACGTCCAGGCTGATTTGCTTTGCGCTGGTGGAGGCCACCTGGCGAAAAACGCCGTCCGCTTGGTCCAAAGAGAAAATCTTATAGAATCCCGGGACCTGGCCGGAGAGCTTCCAGGAGAGGGAGAGCGCGCCGGGCCCCGGCGTGCCCACCGCTTCCGGGGCCTTTAGGTCCGTGAAGCGGACCTCTGCCGTCAGTTCCTGGCTGGCCAGCCTGCGAAAGAGGCCCAGGAGGTTTTTCCCCTCCGCCACAGCCCGGATGCGGATCGTCATGGGCAGGGTGTAGTTTTCCAGGAGGATATGGGGATGGTTTTCCAGCTTCTGGGTGTGCCCGCTTTCGCTCGTAAGCTCCAGGTCGTAGAGCACAGGGGTTATCCGGGTTCCGGCGGCCTCCCCGGCGGGAGCGTCTTCTCCGCCGCCGTCCTGCGGCTCGGTCCGGCTGCTGGGCCGGGCTTCCGGCCAATCCAGCTCGGCGGTTCCGTCCGCGTTCAGGCAGATGCGGATATCCCCCTCGCCGAAGACGAGGCGGGCGCCGCCGGGTATGTAGAAATAAGCCGCCGTCAAGGCCAAAGCCGCCAGCGCGAAGGCGGCGGCTCCAGCCAAAATGATTTTTCGAGTCATCAGATTGTTTCCCTCCAAGGGTCAGACTGGGACGTGCCAAGGGCATTCTACATCCCTCTGGGTGCGCAAAGCGTCAGAACACGGCATAGACCGTCTCGTAATCCGTGCCCTTTTCCGTGTAGACGATAAAGCCGTCATAGACCAGCTCGCCGTCCTCGCCGTCGATGAGGCAGCTGGGGGCGTAGTCGGAGGAGATGGGGCGGCCGATGGCGGCGTACAGCTCGCTGACGGGACGGCCCACCAGTCCCTGGGCCACGGCCTTGCGGTCCACCGCCGGAGCGGGCTCGGGCTCGGGCTCTGGTTCCGGTTCCGGTTCCGGCTCCGGCTCGGGTTCCGGCTGGGGCTCCGGTTGAGGCTGAGGCTCGGGCTTCGGCTCGGGCTTCGGCTCGGGCTTCGGCTCGGGCTTCGGCTCCGGTTTCGGTTCCGGCTTCGGAGCGGGCGTATCCTTAGGCTTTTCCGTTTGCACGGGTTCCGTCTGGTCCTTGGCCGGGGCCTCCTCCGGCGTGTCCGCCTCAGGGACCTGGGCTTCCGCGTCGGGGGAGTCCTTCTCACCGGCGGCGGATTCCGGCTGGTCCTGGCCGCTGTCCGCTTCCGGCTTTACCGGGTCCTGGGCAGGGGCCGCCTCGGCGGGAGCGCTCCGTCCTGCCGGTTCCCCGGCGTCCGCCGGGGCGGGGGCGTCCTCCGTTTGGGAGGTCTGGCCTCCGCAGGCGCAGAGGGCGCACAGCAGCGCTGCGCAGAGCAGGAAGCTCCATAGCTTTTTCATAAAAGATCGTCTCCTTTGCCTTATGTCTCAGACGGCGGCTCCGCCGCTCTGGGGCCGCCGGTAGTTCCAGCTGTTTCCGGCGTCGTAGAATTTGTAGAGGTTCACGTCGAACCGCTTTTTGCGGCGGTAGGCCATTTCCAGCTCCGTATCGAAGATGTAGTTTTTGCCGTTCAGGTTGATTTCCACCCAGCTGTGGGGAGAGCGGCGGACGCCCACCGTGCCGTTGTAGATAACGGAGTCGTAGCCGATCCAGCGGGAGAGATACCAGAAGAGGGAGGCGTAGCAGTAGCAGTTGCCATAGCCCGTGTCCAGAATGCGCAGGGCGTCGGTTTCCATGTAGTCGTAGACGCCCATCTCATAGGGTGGACGGCGCAGATAGGTGAAGGAGTCCCGGGTGTAGAGGAAGAGGGCCCGGAGCTTCTGCTCCTGGGTTTGGGAGCTGTCGGTGCGGGCCAGGACGATTTTGTGGAGCCAGGAGTCCAGCTCGTTGTTCCCGGTGGTAAAGCGCCCGTTGCTGTTGAAGTAGTGGTTACCCACCATGGCTTCCCGCACCACGTCGCCTCGCGCGCTGTCATAGCAGTACAGCCAGCCGTCGGACAGCTGGATGCCGTTTTGAGGGACCGCCTCCCTGGCGGTGTGGGAGGTCCAGCTCTCCGTGCCGCCGGAGGCCGTGTGCTGATGGGGGACGGTGGCCTCGCACACATCGTAATAATACCAGCTGGAGGGGGCCACGTCCACGTAGAAGGCGGGATGGTGGCCGTCGATGTAGGCCCGGTCCGCCGTCCGGCCCAGGGCCCGGTTCAGCAGCACCACCGCCGCCGCCCGGTTGATGGTCTCGTCGGGGTGGAAGAGCCCGTCGCTGCCGCCCTGGGCCCAGCCGTAGGCCTGGGCGGAGCGGATGAAGGGTGCGTTCGGGTCGTCCTCCGCCACGTCGGGGAAGAGCTGGCCGTCGGTCCGCAGGGGGAAGAAGCAGGCGATGTACCGGACGAACTCCCCCCGGGTGACGGCCCGGCCGGTGTCCAGCATGCCGTCCTGGGCCTCCAGCACGCCCAGGTCCGCCAGAGAGCTCACAGCCTTGGCGTACCACGCTCCCGCGGGCACGTCGGCATAGGCCGTGTTGGAGGCCGGGGCGTCCGGAGGCAGGAGACGGTAAAGCATCTGGGCCGCCTCGGCCCGGGTGACCTGCCGGGTGGGGTTGAAGGAGGGGAACAGGCCGCTGCTGCCCTGGGCATAGGCGATGTGGCTGTCGGCGGACAGGGAGATCCCCGCCACAACCTTGCCCGCCGTAATGTTTTTCCGCTTGGAGGGTCCGGAAGAGTTGGGCTGGCTGGGGGCGACGCCGCCATTGTCGCCTTCCCCGGCGGGCCGTCCGGAGGCGCTGGGCGTGCGGGAGGGGTCCGGCGCAACGCCGCCGTTGTCGCCTTCCCCGGCGGGCCGTCCGGAGGCGCTGGGCGTGCGGGAGGG
>NZ_CATMPS010000041.1:0-24004 GCF_950073225.1 uncultured Oscillibacter sp. | reverse complement strand
TATGCTGAGGGCGGCTACGTTGACACAGACAATGGGCACCTCTCCAGTAAGGGCCTCTACACCACGGATGACCACGGCGAGGTCCATATCTCCGGCATCGTCGGGACAGTTGTAATCAAGGAAACCCAGCCCCTGCCCGGATATACCATCGAACCGGGCAGAGAGAGCCAGACTATTACGGTCAATCCCCAGGAAACACAGACGGCAACCTTTTACAACATCCCCGCCAGCCGGTCAATTACATATTCTCCGGCATCGCCAACAGCTCCAACGTGCGCCTTGACAATTTCTATTGGCGGGACACGCTTCCCGCCGAGGTGCGGCTGGAGAAGATCGTCACCGGCACCTACAACTTCCCCGGAACCTATAAGATCACCTACCGGGTGAACGGAGGAGAGCCCCAGACCCTGGCGGACAACCTGAGTACCCAGAAGAACTACACCCTCGCCGCCTCCGCCACAGCCCTGGGTCTCGCCAGCAACGAGCGGGTCACAGAAATCATGTTCGTATTTGGGCAGGTCCCCGGTAGCTTCGCCCAGGTGGAGAAGCCCATGCTGCACTGTAAGGCCGTGTCCAGCATTGCTGCCAGTTCCTTCGTGAACAAGGCGGACGTGGGCGGCACCTACCAAGGCGTATGGGTCCAGGCGGTCAGCCGCTGGGTGACCACCGTCTACGGAAAGAAGCCCTCCGTGCCCAAACTGCCCCGTACCGGCTATTGATTCTCGCGCCCAGGCGGCCCGCCTTTCAGCGGGCCGCCTGTAGTCCTATACATTATAAATATATCACCAAAGAAGGAGACTGTCTATGCTGAAAGTTGCCGCAACCGGAAACCTGACCAACGACGTGGAGCTGAAGACTCAGGAGGACGGCAGGCCCTACGCCATCCTGCGGATCGCCTCGGACCGGCGCTACCGGGCCAAGGACGGAACCCGCCTCACCGATTTTATCTCCATCAAGGTCCGCGGCCCCCTGGCGGAACGCTGCGCCGCCATGGCCTATAAGGGCTGCAAGCTGGCCGCCGCCGGGGACTTCGAAACCGTTGTGCCCTCCGAGGACCCCACCCGCCAGCCCGGCTTCCTCATCAAGGCCAGCGATGTGGAAGTGCTTTCCCCCAGAAAGGCGCGGGAGGCCGCCGGGGCCATTGACGCTGCCAGAGCAAACCGGGAGGCCGCCGCCTGCGGGATGCCTGAGAGTGAGGCCATCGCTTAATGCGGAACACTGGCGTCGAATATGGCAGCGCGGACCGGACCCCGGTGGTGCTGCCGGAGATGGCAGAGCTGCTCCCCCCTCTCACGGGGGAGCAGCTGACCGCCCTGGAAGCGGACCTGCTGAAAAACGGATGCTACTCGCCTATCATCGTCAATGAGGATATGGTCATCATCGACGGACATAACCGCCAGCGGCTGTGTGAGGAGCACGGGATTCCGTATAAAATGGCGGTGTTCTCGTTTGAGGACTTGCTGGAGGCGAAACGCTGGGCCATTGAGAACCAGCGGGGCCGCCGGAACCTGGAGAAGTGGGAGCTGGGCAAGATCGCCCTGAAGCTGAGGCCGGATATTGAGGCGAAGGCCAGGGCCAATCAGGCTGCGGCCGGAGGAGACAAATCTGGAGAGGGAGCGCTTTTGACAACATTGTCAGAAGCGCTCCCTCCTGTCAGCACGAGGAAAGAACTGGCTGAGTCGGTTGGCATTGGCGAGGTCACCATGGGCAAGGTCATGCAAATTGATGAGCACGCCCCATCCACCGTGAAGGAGGCCCTGGACAGCGGGGACCTGTCCGTGAACCAGGGCTACAACATCACCCGTCAGGTTCAGGAGCTGCCGGAGGAGGAACGGGAGGAGGCCGCCGCTCAGGCGGTGGAGCTTCTGAAAGCGAAAAAGGAGGTCCAGGCCATCGACGCTGAGGCGGACCGCCGGGGCAAGATCGCTTCTCTCTTCTGTAAAGCCTTTGAGCGAGCCGTCCTGCTGACCCCCACGGAGGAAAACGTCCGTATCTGGGTGGAGAACACCCGCATGCGGTCCGACGAAATTGAGGATTCTGTCAAAGAGGCCCGCGAACTGGCGGAAACCTTCTCCGCCATCGCGGACGTCCTGGAACGCCTTCTGCCGCAGGGAGAGGAGGCGTCTTCGTGAAAGAAGAAATCTCCGTCCGCCAGTGGCAGAAGCAGTTCAAGGCCGGATTTTACGACAGCCCGGACATTCACACACAATGCGGGGCGGGCTGGTACGACTGGTTCTGCCAAGACAGAGCCCTGGCAGGACGGCTGAAGAAGATCGCCAAAGTGGTCATGGGCGTCACCAACCCTTTTATTTTGGACCATTATTACATCTGGTTCAAGAAGCTGACCTATGACGAACTGCCGCATCTTCAAGAGTGTATGCGGCGGGTAACAGCCATCGGCGCGAAGGTGAACGACTCCTGCGGGCTTCACGTCCATGTAGACGCCTCCAACCACAACCGCCAGAGCCTCAAAAACCTGATCAGCATCATGTATTCCAAGGAGGACCTCCTCTTCAAAGCCTTGCAGGTGAATGAGGCAAGAGCCATAGAGTGGTGTCAAAAGGTGCGGGAACCCATGCTGAAACAGGCTCGGACCTTATCTGCGGAGGAAACGTCAGACTTGACCCAGCTGGAGGATATCTGGTACGAGGGCTTTGAAAATGACGGCAGGACCCGTCATGACCACTATAACAAATCCCGGTACTATGCCCTGAATCTTCACTCTGTCTTTTACCGAGGCACCGTCGAATGGCGGTGCTTTAATTCTACCCTGGACCCCGCCAAGGCGGCGGCCTATGTGCATCTGTGCCTCGCCATGTCCGCCCAGGCCATCGTCCAGCGGAGCGCCGTCATGCAGAAAACCCGCAGTGACAACGAGCTGTTCACCTTCCGGGTCTGGCTGGTCCGCCTGGGCCTCAACGGCGACGAGTTCAAGGAGACTCGAGATATCCTTCTCGCTAACCTTGACGGCGACCGGGCGTGGCGCCACGACAAGGACAGCTACGAGGTCAACAGAAGGAAAAAACGACACCATGAAAATGAGAGGTGATTTTAAATGAAAATCAGCATTGACGCCAGAACCTATGAGGGAACCGGGACGGAGATTTTGGAACAGCTCCGCCTGACCGCCTTCGACCCCACCGAGTTCCCCGACGCCGA
Organism: uncultured Oscillibacter sp.; assembly: GCF_950073225.1. Taxonomy (NCBI): domain Bacteria; kingdom Bacillati; phylum Bacillota; class Clostridia; order Eubacteriales; family Oscillospiraceae; genus Oscillibacter; species uncultured Oscillibacter sp. The sequence continues at coordinate 20,845 of NZ_CATMPS010000041.1, read as the reverse complement.
GAGCTACCTCTGGCAGCTCCGAAGCAATTTCATCCGGGCCACCGATCTGGACTGTCCCCTGCCGAACGGCAGTCTGGAGCGGCAGGCCCGCGCCATGTTCGCCCTGCTGGCCAAGGCCGGGGCCCTGGAGGTGCTGGAGGATGGCTGACGGAAGACTGTATTTCGCCTACGGCAGCAACATCAACCTGGAGCAGACGGCCTGCCGTTGCCCGGACGCCTGTGTCGTTGGGCCGGTATTTCTGGAGGACTATGAACTGCTGTTTCGCCGGGGCGGCTTCGCTACCATTGCTCCCAAAGCGGGCGGCAGGGTCCATGGCCTGCTGTGGAGCCTCACGCGGTCGTGTGAGCGCTCCCTGGACCGGTATGAGGGCTATCCCCGCTTTTACGATAAGCGCACGGTGACTGTCCGGGACGGCCTGGGCCGGTCTCTCTCCGTCATGGCCTACATTATGGATGAGCGGTTCAAGGAACCCATGCTTCCAAGCACCGCCTACTATAACGGTATCCTGGAGGGATACCGATGCAGCGGTCTTCCGGCCGCCGCTTTGAAGGAAGCGTGGGACCACGCTGTGGAGGAGGTCCATGCGGAGACAGAGCGAATCAACAACGCCTTTATCAAACGCGGCAGACCGCTGAAAGGAGGAAATTCTCATGAGCGGTAAAAAGATTTCGCTATCCGGCGAGGTCCATATTTCCACTGGCAGCGTGTACACCACTGTGGACGCTCTGGAGACCCTGAAATGCGTTGGCTTGACCTATGGCCTGTACGACCGCGCCGAGGATATTCGCGGCGCCCGCGTCATGCTGGAGGAGGGAGATAAGCCCGCCCTGGTTGTTCAGTCGGATATCAGCCATCATGGGTCCCCGCTGTGGGAAACAATTCGCGTCATTACAGATGACCCGGAGCAGATTCACCGTTATTTGGCTTTTCGGGAAGTTGTGAAAATGATTCGGCAAATGGAGATTGGGCGGGAGCACGGTCCCGCTCCGGAGAAACCCTTGTCTCCCAAAAAGAAGGAGGCGAAGGGCCATGAGCGCTGAAGCCTATCCGCTCCAGGGGCTTGACAAGGATGAGGAATTGCTGACCTTCTCCGGCTGCGCCGAGGAACAGGCTTGTATCGGCCACCTGCGGGGAGATTTTGGCCGGGGGACGGAGTTCTGGACCACATGGTGGGACCACCAGGGGGAACTGAAGGACCAGGAGTTCAAGGACGAGCTGGACGAGGTGGTCAACACCTTGCGGAAGGACGGCCCCCTCAAGGATCTCAGCGCCATGCAGAGCTTCTGCTGGAAGCATAAGCAGGCCCAAATGAGCCCTGAATCCGGCAAAGATTATTACGGCTTCCGGGTGGATACCCCTAAGCGCCGCTACTATCTGCGCTTCCTGCCCCTGCGGGGAAATTACAATTTTTACATTTACTGCTACCAAACAGACAAGCTGGAGAGGATGGCGGAGCTGCCGCCCAAGGAAGAAAGAATGAGCAAACAAACAATTAAGGTCCTTGTGGTTGAGCCGACGAAGCCCTGCGAGGTGCGGGAAATCCTTCCCGATCTCAAGTCCCTGCAGGGTGTTGCCGGTGGGAAAATTGAAATGGTTTCTCCTTTTACGGAGTCTGCTGCCATTATCTGTAACGCCGAGGGCAAAAACCTGAATTTGCCTCCCAACCGTCTCCTCTGCGACTGCTATGGCGATCCGTATGACGTTCTCTGCGGGACCTTTCTAATTGTCGGAGTGGGCGGCGAAAATTTCATTTCCCTGACCGATTTCCAGCTTCGTTCTTACAAGGAGATGTTTGATCATCCCCATCTGCTTGCCATTCCGTTGGAAGCGCCTGATTCCCCCGAAAAACCCACAGAACAAAAAAAGAAAAGAGGAAAGACTCATGAGAGATAACTACATCCTGACCGCCGAATCGGTCACCGAGGGCCATCCGGACAAGCTGTGCGACGCCATCGCCGACCGCGTTCTGGACGCCTGTTTGAAGCATGATCCCGCCACCCATGTGGCCTGCGAGGCCATGGCCACGGCGGGAAAAATCATTGTCGCCGGGGAAATTACCGCCCGGCAGCTGCCGGACATCCCCGCCATCGTCTCCCGGACGGTACGGGAAACCGGCTATTCCTGCGATTACGAGGTGGAGGTTATTACCCACGACCAGAGCGGCGACATCGCTGGGGCCGTGAGCGGCTCCAGTGAAATGGAGGCTGGCGACCAAGGTATCATGTACGGCTTCGCCTGTACGGAAACGCTCCAGCTCCTCCCCCTGCCCGTGGTGCTTGCCCACCGGCTGACGCTGACACTCACCAATGCCCGCAAGCTGGGGACCATCCAGGGCCTCGGTCCGGACGGCAAGGCCCAGGTATCCGTGGAATACCGCAAGGGCAGGCCCACCCGGATCGCCGCCGTGGTGGTTTCCTGCCAGCACGATGAGGAGAAGAATCTGGAGGAGCTTCGGAAGGAGGTCACCCGCCACGTCATCGTCCCCGCCCTGCGGGACCTCTACCCCGACCACGAAACGGAGGTCCTCATCAACCCTTCCGGGCGCTTCGTCCTGGGCGGCTTTGAGGCGGATACGGGCCTGACGGGCCGGAAGCTGATGGTGGACACTTACGGCGGCCTCGTCCCCCATGGAGGCGGGGCGCTCTCCGGAAAGGACGCCAGCAAGGTAGACCGCAGCGGGACCTACATGGCCCGGTACGTCGCCAAGAACATCGTGGCCGCCGGTCTGGCGGAACGCTGTACCGTCGGCCTCGCCTACGCTATCGGCAGGGCGGAGCCGGTGGCCGTGGACATTGACCTCCATGAGACCGGACGATACCCGGAGGCGGTTCTGGAACAGGCAGTCCGGCAGGTGTTCGACCTGACTCCCGGCGGTATCATCCGGGCCCTTGGGCTGGATCGTCCCATCTTCGCTCCGTTCTGCAATTACGGGCATTTCACCCACCAGGACGCTCCCTGGGAGCAGACGAACCGGGCCGCCGCCCTGGCGAAAGCCTGTGAAAGGGAGGCGCGATGAACGGCGATACCCTCGTCAATGTATTTGGTGTTCTGGCTTTCCCGAACGAGGCGGACGGCGGGTTAGTCCGCTTCATTGACAGCGATTACAACACTCTGTTTCATGTGCCGGACGGTGAAAACATCACCCTCACCACCTTCGGCGATGACCGGAGAATCCTCCCCTGCCGGTACATTGACGTCACCCACGCCCGGATCGGCGGCGAAACCTTCCACATCTGCCAGTTCGCTGAGATCCAGGAGCGGAACGGGGCTGTTTATGCTCCCGAGCATCCCAAAGAGGGCGACGTCTGCGACACCTACACCATCTACCAGATCAAGGACATCAGAGCGGCGCCCTATGCCTTCATGCCCTACGCGCAGGCGAAAGTCAAGCTGCGGATGTCCCATTACCAGCGGGCTTACCGGGGCGTTCTGGCGCCCAAGGTCACTTTGGATGATTTATATCTCAAGCACAATCAGGACAATCGTCCCTTCGGGCAGCAAATGCATTCTCTGTCCATGAGCGATGTAATTGTGCTGAACCGGGGCGGGGAGAAAAAAGCCTATTATGTGGACACGGTGGGCTTCCAGGAGGCAAAGCGGTTCCTGAACCCGCCGGTTCGGAAGCGGAAGCCGCCCACGCAGGAGCGCTGATATGGAACGGCCTAAATTTATTGCCTCCTGCTCCTTCGGGAAGGATTCCATGGCAACCGTGTTGCTTGCCAAGGCCCATGGGGAGCCGCTGGACGAGGCAGTATACTGCGAAGTCATGTTTGACAGGGACATCTCCGGCGAGGTGCCGGAGCACCGGGACTTCATCTACGAAACCGCCATCCCCGCCCTGGAGCGAATGGGGATAAAAATAATCGTTCTCCGCTCGAAAAAGACCTATGTGGACCTGTTCACCGGCAGGGTCACCCGCGGCCCTAAGAAGGGCATGGTTCGCTCCTTCCCCCTGTGCGGGAAGTGCGCCGTCCAGCGGGACTGCAAGGTCAGGCCCATCCAGCGGTACCAGAAAACCCTGCCGCCTGTGACGGTCCAATACATCGGCATCGCCAAAGAAGAGCAGGAACGGCTGCTCCGTCTGGAGGGCGGCAGACAGGTATCCCTGCTGGCAAAATACGATTTCACAGAAAAAGACGCATGGGAGTTCTGCCGGACGGCGGGACTCCTTTCGCCTGTCTATGAATTCACTGACCGGGGCGGCTGCTGGTTCTGCCCCAATGCCAAGCAGGCGGAACTGCGCCACCTCTACGACCACCACCCGGACCTGTGGGCCAAGATGCTGGCCCTCCAGGCCATTCCTGGCAAGACAACTGAGAAGTTCAACCGCACCCAGCGCTTCTCGGACATCGACGCCCTCTTCCGGCAGGAAGATCAGGGCGCGCTTCGGAGCGCCGCATGAAGTACAAGACAATAGTTCGGGGAGGTTCTATGAAAAGAGAAGAATTTGAACGTCAGCTCCAGCAGTTGGTCCCCCGCCTGGACGGCAAAACGACGGAGGCGTGGTACCGTTACGGCCTGGAAATGTGCGGCGAGTTTTCCTACGACTTTTTAGAAGCGATGATGACGTCCTTCGGTTTTCTCAAAAACAATTTCCTGCCTGAAACCGTACAGGATGTTTACGGAACCATTTCCTGCGGCACTCTCCTGCCCTCCGAGATGGCAGCCGCCGCCGTATACATGCAAAACGGCAGCACAGCGACGCAGATAGCCGGGCTTGCCGATCAGGGCTGTTTGATGTGCTTTCACACGCCGCGGTCAGCGGACGAAAACAGTCCCCTGGCCCTGCTCTCTGTTCACGAGAACGGGAAACTGAAATCCTTCTACACCGTGGACTTCGGCAGCTTTCAGCCGGAGAAAACCCTGCTGCGGGCCAGGGCCTTTGCCAAGGAGCACGCAATACCTGTAACCAACGCCGTCGCGCTGTTATGGAACGACAAGAAGTCCTGCCCCGCCAAGACGGACGATTCCTCTCACCGGCTGTTTATAGGCAGCGATCCGGAAATGACCCAGGCGATGACTATGATTTTCAAGCGATAACATTACAAACATCACCACAGAAGATCTGCAGACAATGAGCGGTAAGGAGGGTCTCATCCTCCAGGGCTGCGGCGGCCCTTTGCGGGAATGGCTGAACGGCGTCAACGGACTGCTCACCGAAAGCGGTATCCTGCTGGACGGCAGCCGCTTCGAGCGGGCCTCCGTCTTCCAGCACGACGGCCTGACAAACCTGCTGTTCCCCTTTGAGGGTGTGAAACTGGACATGGGAAAGCTGGCCATGTGGCGGCTCCAGACCCATGACCAGTTCGGTGGAACGTGGCTCTCTGACTACGTCCCCAACCGTCTGGAAGGATTTACTCAGGCATATTCCCCGCAAAAGCCGAAGATGGACCTTGCCGGTATGGATGGCAACATCTACGCCATCCTGGGCAATGCCTCTATGCTGCTGAAGGAAGCCGGGATGCGGGAACAGATCGACGAGATGTTCAAGCGATGTGAAACCTCCGGCAGCTATGATGAAGCCCTCAGCATTATCAGCGAGTACGTGGACACTGAGCTGTCCGCGCCTCCCATTGAACCGAAAAAAACTCACAAAAAGAAAGGAAAATCTGCCCATGAAAGATAAGTGGACCATCATCCAGGGCGACGCCCTGAAGCTGTTGGGAGACTTCGCCCCCGGCACCTTTGACGCTATCATCACCGACCCGCCCTACGCCTCCGGAGGCCGGACGCAGAGCGAGAAGAACAAATCCACCGCCAAAAAATATTCCAGTATGGGAGACGCCGCCCCTCCGCCCTTTGAGGGAGACGCCAAGGACCAGCGTTCCTGGACCCGCTGGGCGGCGGAGTGGCTGGCGGACGCCCGGAAGCTGTGTAAGCCCGGCGCGCCGGTGTGTATGTTTATCGACTGGCGGCAGCTCCCCGCCGCCTCCGACGCTCTCCAGTGGGCGGGCTGGGTCTGGCGCGGCACCGCTGTGTGGGATAAGGGAAACTCCCGCCCCCAGAAGGGCCGCTTCCGCCAGCAGGCGGAGTACATCGTCTGGGGCTCCAACGGCGATATGCCCATCAGCCGCCCCGTCCCCTGTCTGCCGGGGGTGTTCAAATACGGCAACCCCCAAAACCGCACCCATCTGACGGAGAAGCCCCTCCAGCTCATGCGGGACATTGTGAAGATCACGGAGCCGGGCGGGCACATTCTGGACCCCTTTGCCGGGTCCGGCACCACCATTCTCGCCGCTGTGCTGGAGGGCTACACCGCCACCGGCTTCGAGGTCACCGACGAGTACGCCCGTCTCGCCAGGGAACGGATCGAGCGGGAGCTGGCCGAGGCGGCGTAAGGTGTGACTGTCTGCCGATTCTTCTGGATATGGCCGGGACATGCTGGTATGATGTGGGCTACCAAATAAAAGGAGGGATATCGAGCATGAAAGTTCACATTTCCTTTGACAAAGCCGCCGTGGAGCGGCAGGGCCGCAGGCTGGAGGACGTCCACCGCACGGTCAAGACGCTGTTCGCTGTTCACGATCTCCCCTGCACAGATGACAGTGACGCCCTGGTCTTCCAGGACAGGGGCCATGGCGACGATTTCGCCATTATGTGGGACGTCATCCTGTCCCTGCTGCGGGCGGACTGGTTCCTGGACTGCGCTGCCTCCTGCGTCTGGCAGGACGAGAACGGCGAGGAGGATGTGCTTGCCCAGGCCGGAAAGGCGGGTGAGAAAACATGACGGATGATTTTCCTGGCGGATGGCGCAAAGGAGATATCTGCTATCTTATTACAAGCAGAGCCAAGGAGAAAAGGGGCTGGACCGATAATCCGTGAAGAAAGCACACAAGGAGATTTAATATGGGGATGACACGAAAGCAGATCAGCTTCGATCTGAGCCAGGATGCGCTGAAGCGGTATTATCCTCACAAGGAGACAGGCCAGGACTCGCAGTTCTTCAAGCGGGCCTATAAGGACATCCGGCGCTTCATGGAAGCCAACGGCTTTGAGCGGCGGCAATACTCTGTGTATGTCTCCTTGCAACAACGGACCTCGCTGGACGTCGCTCTCCTGGCCCAGCGGATGGGAGAGGCCCTCCCCTGGCTGCGGCTGTGCGTCAAGGACATAACGGTTACGAACATCGGAGCGCGGCATAGCCTTCTGGGGCTGCTGCGCTCCGATGCGCTGTCCGCCGAACTCCTGCCGCCTGTTTCCAAAGTGCCTCATAAAAAGAGAAAAATGCCGGAGCGATAGACGGGAGAAGCGCTATTCAACGGCGGAACCGGATATCAGCTTTTCCCGCAGTCCCTTCGTGTACTGGACTTCATATGTGCCATGGGCCAAGTCAAAACACGCCAGCTTTCCACTGGCGTCAATGTAGACATAGTGGTAGGAGATTGGCGCTTTATTCTCTTCGCACAATGCTTCCAGCAGCGGTTCCAATTCGTGATTCTCCAGAGTGTGCCGGTCCGAGTAGAGGAACAGGTCGTAGTGACCCAGAAACGCATATCCGGCATTCAGTTTTTTCAGCTTTTTGCGAAAAGGCTCAATGAATCCGGCGGCAGGGAGAGGGTTGATGACAAAGGTCTGCCATGCGTGATACTCAATGCCGCATTTTGCGCACAGCTCCAGGATTTTGTCCGACGGAACCTGATATGGCTGGCTCATGGCAATTTCCGTCACAAGCCGCTCAAAGGTTTCTCCGTTCACAGAGGTAACCTCTATACCGGCTTCTCCGTCCGCGGTCTGAAGGTCTGGCTTATCCCGCAGGAGCAGCGTTCCGTAGCGGTCGCCATACACCGCCTCCAATATGTATTTTGCGTATACCTCATACGGGCTGGTGTGTCTGGACACAGTGCATTCCCCCCTATACCATGATGAAACATTATACTTCAACACCATTACATTTCATAGTCGAAATTCTAAAATCAACAGTGAAAGCTGTCAGAAGATTTTGCAGAGGAGGTGTGCAGCTATCAACTACTACATCATCAATGAGGAGCTGGCCCGCCGGGCCAAGGAAATGAACAGCTTCTACGATTATAAAGAGGGCAGCGCCACAGCGGAATACCGGAGGTCCGTGGATGCCGCCGCCCGGATCGCGGAGGAGCAGAAACGGAAGGTGGACCCCATTCATCATGAGAGGATCGACCGCCTGCTGGATACCTATGCCCGCAGACTGGCCGAAAACACCAACCGGCAGAACGCCATCGCCGCCCGTGTGCCGTCCATTTTGATTGCCGGGGGAAGCAATTTCCCTGTGCGGAAGAAAGAAAAGCAGAATCAGGCTTCTGACGCGGCCATGAAGGAGTGGCAGGAAATCCAGGGACTCCTGGACAAAATCCGTGGAACTGGAAAGGGCGGCATCAGCTCCGACGATCCCGAGGCCGTCCAGAAGCTGAAGGTCAAGCTGGAGGGCCTGGAGCGGGAGCAGGAGCGCATGAAGGCCGTCAACGCCTACTACTGCAAGCACAAAACCCTGGAGGGCTGTCCTGGTTTGGACCCGGTTCAGTTCGAGAAGCTGAAAGCTTCCATGGCTCGTGACTGGCATCCGGAACCGAAGCCCTATCCGAGTTTCCGCCTCACCAATAACAACGCCATGATCCGCCAGACGAAGAAACGGATCGAGGAGCTGTCTCAGAAAGCAGAAACGGAGTACGAGGGCTGGACCTTCGATGGTGGCGAAGTGAAAATGGACCGGCAGGCCAACCGGCTCCAGGTGTTCTTCGTTGAGAAGCCTGACCGGGATACCTGCTCCGCCATGCGGCATGGCGGTTTCCGCTGGGCTCCCAGCGTGGGGGCGTGGCAGAGGCAGCTCACCGGTAATGCCATCTACGCTGCCAAGCACCTGGACTGTCTCCGCCCCGTGTCTGTGGAGCAGCCCGCACCGGATCATGTGGAATCTGTTCCGGAACTGCCGCAGGATGCCGGTAGCGGGTGGGGCTTTTACATTATCGCTGATCTGAAAACCTGGGCGGACAACGCCGGGGAACGCAGTGAACTGGAACATTTCCCCTCTTTTGAAGCGGCCAAGGCCCGGTTTGAGGAACTGCGGAGTGAACCTTATAACAACGAGGCCGCCGAACCCAGCCCGGACGGACGGCCTCCCGCCCGGCTGACCCTGGGCATTGAGAGCGGGGACGGTCTCAGCGCCGCCGACCTTCTCCAGGTGCGCCAGGGACGGAACTGCCTCGTGACCGCCTTCACTTGTATGGACCGACTGCGGGCGGACCCGGCTGTGCGGGAAATCCTGGGCCGGGTTTCCCGGGAAATTGGCTTTGAGCTGGTGCAGCCTCCCGGCTGTCCGCCCATTCCCTTTGAGGCGTGGGATAACCCATACTTCCCCGCTGTCACGGCTGGCAGCATCGCCGCGCGAATCTATGATCTGGGCCGGCAGTGCATCCCCGAGGACTTTGCGGACGAAACATCCCGAGAGGGGACGGTTGCCGTTTTTGCCCGGATGCTTCAAAAAGGAGGAACCGGCGGCGCCAGGGAGATCGCGCTGGCTGTGTCCGGCATAGCGATGGATGGGAACGAGGCTGTACAGGCAGAGGCCAATGCGATCATCCAGGACATTGCCGCATATGGGCTCAAAGAAGAAGCGCCGGAAAAAGTGCGGCGCAAATCATCAAAAGAGCGGTAACGTCAGGGGGCTGGGTGTTATGTACTAGCACCCAGCCCTGTCTGCCAAGGGGGTTATATGTAACACCCTCGCTCTGGAAAAGGAGGATAAGATGGCGGTATCCACGATCTATACCCATTTTCATTTCAAGGCCAATCGTCTGCGGGATTTGCAGAACATAACAAAGGACAAGCCCATTCGCGTCGAGGTTGTCAAGGTTGTTGAGCTGACCGAGAAGCAATTCCGGCATTTTTCCACGCATTTGCTGGAGGACATGCCCTTTATTATCGAAAACAGAAACCTGATGCGTGAGGTTGACGGCGTGTATCATTGCCTTTTAGTGTGCGTCAAAAATCATCGGGGCGGCATTTTGGTGGAAAGCGAGGGCTACAATTACGCCCGCTACGCGGCAGACGTACTGGATAAATCGGCTTTGGACCTGCGGGACGTGCCGGTGGACCACTATGATCTGAAGCTCCGGCAGCCACCCTCGGGGCCGGAGCGGTGAGAGTGACCCTCCTTCTTCTGGGGTCCCCGCCGCAAGCCAACGAAGCGTTTGCGGTGGGGAGAGGAGGGGCAAAGGAATGGAACGCAGTTTTCACCAGCGGTGGAAACGGAGTGGAATGGATTTCGCCCCGACGAGGCGCCTCCTGCGGCCATTCCAATCAGCCCTTCCGCTTGAAAACGGCCCCGCCGGAGGCGGGGCAAGACCCTGCCGCCCCTGGCGGCAGGGCCGCAAGCATAGCGCAAATGTACATTTTGCGCGCTTGCAGGGGACAAACCCCTGACCCCTATGCCGCCTGCGGGCGGATGGTTCCCGGCCCTAGGCCGGAATTACTCGAACCAGCCCCTCACCCGGCTGGACACAAAGGCGATGGCGGGACCCAGGCAGAAGCCGGTGATCAGCGTCGTAAGGCCCACCGTGGACCCCAGCAGGAAACCAAGGGACAAAATCGAGATGTCCCACAGCATGCGGATCGCGCGGGCGCTCAGCCGGTTCGTGCGGGCCGCAATCAATTGCGGAATCGCGTCGTAAGGAGCGACGCCCAGATCCACCACCATGTAAAACGCGGCGGCAATCAGAAACGCCGCCATGCTGACTGCGAACAGCACAATTCTGACCGTCATGGACAGGCCCTCCGGCGGAATATGGGGGCTCATCAGCCACATGGTGAAGTCCGCCATATAGCCGACGCCCACCATATTGGCAACGGTGCCCACGCCGATGCGGGAGAGGTCCAGTCGGATGACCGGGAGGAACATCAGCAGGTTAAATGCCAGTTGACAGGTTCCAAAGGAAATGCCCGTCCGGGCGGAAACGCCCAGAGTAAATGTCGAGCAGGGGTCCGTGCCGAACCCGACGGTCTTGAACACCGCCACGCAGACCCCGATCACAATCAGGCTGACGGTGAGGACAGCCAGTCTGCGTCCCATACGGGGACGGGTAAAATTTGCCGCAATCGCTTCCATCATAAACGCGCCTCTTTTCAGCGGAGAGATGACAACGGCTGAAATTATACCATCGGGGCGCTGGGCCGTCAATGCGGAAATTTATCGGCTTCGAGCCGGAGAAGGGAGGTGCAAACGCAGGGTGGCATTTTACGCCAGCGTGAGTTTTGGAAAAGACTCACTAGCCATGCTGCTGTTATTACTGGAAAAGAAAATGCCATTTCCTGCTGGTGCTGCAAGAATAAGAACCGAAAAGAGCTGAAAGCGATTTATCAGTTCCTCCCTGAATATTGGGAAAAGCTGAAGGAACTGCAAGCCCAGATTCCCATGCCCATGAAGCCGTTCAGCCGGAAGGGCATTCCCTATGGCAATGTGTTCGATTTGGAAAAAGTATTCGAGCAAGAGGTTCGGGAGGAACGCTCTGCTGTTCCTCCAAAAAAGAAAAGGAGGTGCTGTGAGCAAAGCAGATAAAAAGGGTCGGCATCACCTGCACATAGAGTTGACCCCGGCGCAGTATCAGCTGCTGACGGAACAGGCCGACGCCTGCGGCCTCAGCAAGCGGGCCTACCTCGTCCGCCTCATGGAAAGAATGCCGCTCCCGGTAAAGCCCTCCCAGGAACTCAAGGACCTCCGTTGGGAGGTCCATAAAATCGGCGTGAATATCAATCAAATCGCCCGGAGCGTCAATGCTGGGATCGCCAGGGCCGAGGATGCCAGGCGGGGGTTGTTCCTGCTGGATCAGGTCTATGAATTGATGTACCGGGCAGCCCAGAAGGAATCGCTTGCCTCCGGCAGCCGGATGGGATATAATGGTCAAAACGTACAGGGAGAGTGACTCCAATGACCACTGCGGAAATTGCCCGGAAAATGGTAGCGTACTCCAACGGAAACCGGCACGACGTGAACCATTTTATGAAGGTCTGGGCCTTCGCCAAAACCATCGGCGAGTGCGAGGGCCTGGACAAGGCATCCCAGGATATTCTGGAAATCGCCGCCATTGTCCACGACATCGCCTGCCCCCTCTGCCGGGAGAAGTACGGCAATACAAACGGAAAGTATCAGGAGTTGGAGGGTCCCGCCCTGGTCCGGGACTTCCTCTCGGACAGCGGCCTCCCCCAATCCGCCGTGGACCGCATCGCTTGGCTGGTGGGCCATCACCACACCCTCCAGGGCATTGACGGCCCGGACCATCAAATTCTAATCGAGGCGGACTATCTCGTCAACGTCGACGAGAGCGGGTACTCCAGGGAGAACGTGGAAAACAGGCTGGAGCGGGTTTTTCGTACAGAAACCGGACGAGCGCTCCTCCGAGCCATGTACCTATGACAGCCCTGTTCCTGGACATCGACGGCGTGATCTGCACGACGCTGAGCACTCACCTCAGCGCCCTGCTGCGGCTCCCCCTGGAGCGGCAGGTTTTTGACCCGCTGGCCCTCTTTTGGCTGCGCCGGCTGGTGCGGCGGACCAGGGCGGAGATCGTTCTCTGCTCCTCCTGGCGGGACGCCCTAGAGGTGGACGACCCGCTCTGCCGGGCTTTCATCGGGAACCTATACGACTGCCTCGCCCGGAACGGGACGCCCATCGTCGACGCGGCTCCCCGGCTTCCCAGCGGAAACAAGGGGGAGGAAATCCTGGCCTGGCTGGCGGGGCATCCGGGCACACGCTATGTGATTCTGGACGACCACGACTGCTTTGTCCCGGAGGTCCGGGCCCGCTGGGTCCCGGTCCCGGAAAACCGGGGGCTTCGGCGCAGGCAGGCGGAGGCGGCTTTGAAACTGCTTTTAGAGGAGGACTAAATTATGGGACGGCTGAGCGATCTGCGGACCCACGTAAACTATGAATTGGAGATGATTCCTGATCCGAAAACCCGGACCAGCGCTGTGGCCCACCTCTACGGCGTGTCCTTAGCGGCCACGATGCTGGCGAAAAAGCGAAGGCTGGACCCGGAGCTTGCCTCCATGGCGGCGATGCTCCACGACCTCTGGGCCTACAAAAACGGCAGCTACGAGGACCACGCCCACCAAGGCGCGGCGCTGGCCAGGGAGATTCTGGAGGGCCTGGGCCTGACCTCGCCGGAGGAAACGGAGGTCATCTGCTCCGCCATTTACCACCACGACGATAAGCTGACAACAGACGGCCCCATGGAGGAACTGCTCAAAGACGCCGACGTGGTCCACCACTGCATGAATGACCTCTCCAAAGCCGTGAAGGAGAAGGAAAAGGCTAGATTTGAAAACCTGTGCAAAGAGTTCGGCATGGAATAACGGTTCATCTGAGAGCCGCCTCAAAAAGAGGCGGCTCTTATTTTCTGCGAAGGGAGGCGGCACAAATCGCCGTCACAAAAATTCTGGCCCGGAAGGGGCCGCTGGCGGACGGTGTCGGATACATCCTCAACGAAGAAAAAACGGACGCTCTCCTCACCATCCACCTGAACTGCGACCCAGGCCGGGAGGTTCGGGAGATGCTGGATACCAAGCAGGCTTATGGAAAGAAGGAGGGCGTCCAATATTACCATGTGATTCAATCCTTTAAGCCCGGCGAGGTCACGCCGGAGCTGGCCCTGGAGATCGCCAGGGAGTTTGCGGAAGAACACCTGCCGGGCTTTGAGGCGGTGATCGCCGTCCATGTGGACAGGGAGCACATCCACGCCCATACCATTTTTAACTCCGTAAACGCGGAAACCGGCAGAAAATATCACAGCAACGCCCGCGAAGCTACTACAGCCAAATTCGCGCCACCTCGGACCGCCTCTGCCGGGAGCACGGCCTGTCGGTCATCATGGAGGGGGCTTCCTCCAAGGCCGTCAGCTATATCGAATGGCTGCGGCAGAGCAAGGGCCAGCCCACCTTCCGCTCCATGCTGGAGGCGGACCTGCGGACGGCCATCGAGGACGCCAACGACCTGGGCCACTTCTTTATGCTCATGGAGCACATGGGCTGGGAGATCAACCACGGGAACCGCCTGGGCTTCCGGCTCCGGGGGCAGGACCGATTCATGATCCCAGGCCGGAAGAATCCTATGTTCACGGAGGATGGCATCCTCGCCGCTATCCAGGGCAATCTCTCCGCAATCGAGGCCGGACAGCGGTTGCCGTCTGCCTATCGTGTCCCCTACCGGCCCTACAAGAAGCATCCGAAATATACGGGCTTCCTGGCGCTGTACGTCCATTACTTATACGTTCTCGGCAAGATCGAAAAGCGGCAGTATCCGCCCAGAATGACGCCCCAGCTTCGGAAGGAGGTCATTCGGTTCGAGCGCTGCCGGGAGCAGTTCGCCTTCCTTCGGGAAAACGGTATTGCCACCCAGGAGGACATGGCAGCGTTCCAGACCCGCACGGAGGATACGCTGATCGGCCTCATGAAGCAGCGGACCATTCTCAACGTGCGGAAGAAAAAGCGCCGTTCTCTGTACGACGCCCTGGCCGATGTGGAGGCCCTGGAGGAGGCCAGGCGGCTCTATGACGAGGGCCTCTCCGGCATGGAGGCAGAGGCCGCCCGGTACGCCGAGGCTTCCGCCCTGCTGGATGGCTGCGGCGTCCCTCGTGAGCGGCTGACGGCGGAAAAAGCGGAGCTGTACCGCCAGCTGGCGGAGCTCAACCGCTCCATCCGGGCGGAGCGAAGGAAGCTGGCCTTATGCAAGGAGGTGATGGAACGGGCCCCGAAAATGAAGCAATCCATTGAACATCTTGAATTGAAGGAGGTAAGCCACGATGAACATCGGAGGCGGTGAGGCCGCCGACCAGCTGGTGCGCATGATGCTCTCGTTCGGAGAGGTCAGCGTCCGGCTGGGCGGCTCGGCCCTCAAAAACGTGCTGGCGCTGTCCATGGCGCTGGCGAAGAACAACAAGACCATTTCCGGGAAAATCAATCTGGGGAAGATGCTGCGGGAAACGCGGGATCTCCGTCAGTTCCCTATGTCCCCGGAGCAGTATCGCCAGTTTGCCAAGCTGGCGAAGAAACAGAAAATCCTGTTCTCTGCCATCCATGACAAGGATGACAAGGGGAAGCTCATCGACGTGATCCTTCCGGTGACGGAGCTGGACAGGGCCAATATGATCTTTGAGCGGGTGGGCTATTTGTCCCCGGAACAGCCTGCGCCCTAGCGGGAACAGCAGCCCCCGCGTAAGGAGCGTGAAGGCCCCCAGAAGCGACGGGAGGAAAAGGCCAAGACCGCGGACCACCCGGAGCGGGAGGGCTCCCAGAAGGCCCCCAAGGGGCCGGAGCGGGGCAAGAGCTGTCAGGAGGCGGCCGCGTCAAAAAAAGATTCTCCGTCGCAACGCGCCTCGCCCGGTACCAGAAGCAGCTCCTCTTCACACAAAAAAGCCGTGGTTACGAGGACGACGAGTGACCGCCCTTCCGTAGAGGGGCGGCTGAAGGCGTACCGGACGGAGCTGGACCAGCGGCGGAAATCCGCGCCTGTCAAGAGCAGGAACAAGACTAGGCCCAAGAACAGATAAAACAGTTTTCCTCCGCCAGAATTTATGATATGATAGCGTCATCAAAACAAAGGAGGGCCCACCTTTATGCGGAAGATTTTACTGGTCATTGACATGCAGAACGACTTCATCAACGGCGCTCTGGGCACCCCGGAGGCGGAGGCCATCGTGGACCGGGTGGCGGAGGAAATCGGCAAATACCCCGCTGGGGATGTCATCGCCACACGGGACACCCACCCAGAAAACTACCTGGAGACCCAGGAGGGCCGGAACCTGCCCGTGGTCCACTGCGTCAAGGGGACTACAGGCTGGGAGCTGCACCCGAAGATCGCCGCCGCCCTGAAGGACGCGGTGGTGATCGACAAGCCCACCTTCGGCTCTAAGGAGCTGGCGGAGAAGCTGGCCCTGCTGGCGGAGCTGGACGAGCTGGAAATCACGCTGGTGGGCCTCTGCACGGACATCTGCGTGGTCTCCAACGCCCTGCTGGTCAAGGCATTCCTGCCGGAGACAACCGTCCGGGTCATTGCGGACTGCTGCGCCGGAGTGACGCCGGAGAGCCACAAGGTGGCCTTGAACACCATGCGGATGTGCCAGATTCAAATTCAATAAATCAGCGAGGAAGCGCCCTGTGCCAAGCGGCATGGGACGCTTCCCTTTTGGAGGTGATTCCAATCAAGCAATCCAAAACAGGCAGCCTCGCCGTCCGCCTGTTCCTTTACATTCCCGTTGTCTGGGCCGCGCTGCTCATCGCCCTATCCCTGGGTGGAGGGTTACCGGACATTGTGGGCAAGCTGACGGCGGCGCTGGAAAATCCCTTCAATGTTCATTGGACGGAGTACAGCGCCCTGTCTATTCTCTTCTGCACCGCCGCTTATATTCTGGCCCTGCTGTACCACTCCGCCAACCAAGGCCGGACGAGGGACGGGGAGGAGCACGGCTCCGCCACCTGGGCCTCGCCCCGTGAGGTGAACGCGCAGTTTTCTCAAAAGGAGAACAAGCTCCTCACCCGGAACGTCCGCCTGGGGCTGGATACTCACAAGCACCGAAGGTCCCTGAACGTGCTGGTGATCGGCGGTTCCGGCGCGGGAAAATCGCGCTCATATGTGAAGCCAAACATCCTGGAGGCCAATACAAATTATGTGGTCACGGACCCGAAGTCGGAGGTCCTGCTTGCCACGGGCGGCTGGCTGGAGCAGAACGGATATGACATCCGGGTCCTGAATCTGGTAAACCTGGAGGAGAGCGACGGATATAATCCATTCCGGTATATTCGGGATGAAAAAGATGCCCTGCGTCTGGTGAACAATCTCATTCAGGCCACCACGCCCAAGGGCAATCATGGCTCCGATCCCTTTTGGGAGAAGTCCGAAACGGCTCTGCTGCAAGCGGTCATTTTGATGCTGTGGCAGGAGGCCCCGGAGTATGAACAGAACTTCTCCATGGTTATGCGGGTGCTGGAGTACGCCGAGGTGAAGGAGGAGGACGAGGAATACGTCTCGCCGCTGGATTTGCTCTTCCAGTCCATCGAGCGGGAGAAGCCGGACAGCGTGGCGGTTAGGCAGTACAAGGTCTTTAAAATGGCGGCGGGCAAGACCTCAAAAAGCATATTGGTGTCCACCGCTGTGCGGCTGGCTCCCTTCAATCTGCCTCAAATTAAGGCCATTACGGACAGGGATGATATGGACCTTTATACGCTGGGAGAAAAGAAATGCGCTTTGTACGCCGTCATACCCGACAACGACAACAGTCTGAATTTTCTGGTGAGTCTTCTCTACGCCCAGGCATTCCAAGCCCTTTACTACAGTGCTGACCAAATCCACCATGGAGCCCTGCCCTGCCACGTCCACTTCGTGCTGGACGAGTTCGCCGCCATGCCCTTGCCGGGCTTCACCCGTGAGCTGGCGACCATGCACTCCCGCAACATTTCGGCAAGCACAATTATACAGAATATGGCGCAAATTAAAGAACTTTACAAGGACAGTTGGGAGACAATTCCGGGCAATAGTGATACTATTTTGTACCTTGGAGGCAATGAAGCGTCAACGCATAAAGTGCGCACGTAAGAACAGCCCATTCGCTGTTCGCGGTGCAGCTAAAATACTGCCTTGAGCAAGCAGTAGGAAAAGAATATCGAGCGATGCAAATCGCAGCCTATCACCCCCCGGCTTATCTGGACAGGGAAACCTGACAGGGAGTGTAGCATGCCGGAGAGCACGTGGTCACAGAGTTTCCCTGGGGTCACAAGGTGCAAACAGGGTGAAAATTTATGTATGAGGATGGAAGCTAAACTGCTTGAATGACAGCCGGAGATTGGGCCAAGTGCGCGCCTGCGCCGTATGGGAGCTAAACTCGGCGCTGTTCTGGCGGAGACATTTATTTGTGGTGCCTCTGTGGGATATTCCAGAACAAATCCAGCCACGGGAAAGTGGAAAACGGCGAACGTCACATTCCGAAAACATAAAATGCTCATGTTTTAGCTGTACTAAACGTGGATTGCCTAAAGCGGAATGCCCTCTCATTTGGGGCTATGGGCATCGGCCCTGAAAATCCGCCATGGCAACAGAGTCCCCATAGTAGTCTGCGGCGGTAATGCCGTCCACATGGCGAACGCTGACGGCATCCTCTACAGCCAGGAACGCCCTCAGTGGACCATGAACCGGGTGGGCTTCATTCTGAAAAATCCTCGCTATACGGGCGCCGACGGCTGCCCCGTCGTTATTGACGCCGGGACCTTCCAAACGGCGCAGGAAATCATTCAAAGACGGAAAAAGACGGTTCGCAGATCAGACCGCCCAGCCCTCCAATACCGTGAAAAGCTCCGTTGCGGCGAGTGCGGCAGTCCCTTAAAGCGGCGGCACAGCGGACAAAAGCGAAATGATACACTGTACCTCCAATGTGAGGGCTGTGGAATCAGGACGGAAATCAAAGATTCTGATTTTCTGGCAGAAGTGGAGCGGCAGACAGCAGCGTATACGCCTTCGGAACAGTCCGCTGTGGTCTATGAGCCGTCTGCTGAGGCAGTCCGTCTGACCAACGCCATCAACCGGGGACTGGAGCACCCAGATCAGCCGGAGGAGATTGTAAAACTGATTCTCCAGGGGGTTTCCGCCCGGTACGACTGCTTCTCACAGGAGGCCAATTTAATTGATATCCATGGCGAAAAGGCCATTCAATATATCACTATCTCCGCGGACAATGCGGTGACGGTGACCTTCAAAGGATAGTATAAACCTACCGGGAAAGGACAGATTATGGAACAGGCTGTACGAGAAAAGCGAATACGTCTCATCCCCGCCACCAAGGAGAAAACGCCAACCGGAGGCCCCTCCGGCAGGAAGCTGCGGGTGGCCGCTTACTGCCGGGTCTCCACCGACAGCGAGGAGCAGCTCACCAGCTACACCTCTCAGAAGGAGTATTACACGCAGAAGATCGGAGAGAACCCTGATTGGGAATTTGCCGGGATTTTCGCTGACAGAGGCATCACCGGCACCAGCATGAAAAAACGGGCGGAGTTCAACCGCATGATCGCCGCCTGCAAGCGGGGGCGGATCGATATGATCCTCACGAAATCCCTCTCCCGCTTCGCGCGGAATACGGTGGACTGTCTGGCCACCGTCCGTATGCTGAGGGGCCGGGGTATTGCAGTCCACTTTGAAAAGGAAAACATCAATATGCTCACGGAGGCCGGTGAGTTTATGATCACGCTGTTCAGCGGCTTCGCCCAGGCGGAGAGCGAGTCCATCCGCAACAATGTGATCTGGGGCATCCTGAAAAGCCGGGAGGCTGGCAACGTGCCCTTCCAGTATACACGTCTGCTGGGGTACCGCCGTGGGGCGGACGGTGAGCCGGAGATCGACCCGGAGGAGGCGGAGGTGGTGCGGCGCATTTATCGCCGCTATCTGGATGGGGCCAGCATCTTCGGGATTCAGAGGGAGCTGGAGCAGGAGCATGTTCCCACCGCCACCGGGGTGAAGCAGTGGTCCTGGCAGACGATTCGCAATATTCTCATCAATGAGCGCTACATCGGCGACGCCCTGCTGCAAAAGACCTACACCACCGACTGTATCAGCAAAAAGATCGTGCGGAACACCGGCGAGTTTCCCATGGTCTATGTGGAGAACAATCATCCGGCGATTATCTCCAGGGATATGTTCTATCAGGCAAAGGCGGAGATGGCCCGCCGTGCCAGCAAACGGAAGGTGATGCAGAAGACCGGCAAGACCGAGCAGGGGAAGTATTCTTCTAAATACGCCCTCAGCGAACTGCTGATCTGCGGGGAGTGCGGGACGCCCTACAAGCGCTGCACCTGGGCCAGGAACGGCAAAAAACGGATCGTCTGGCGGTGTGTTTCCCGCCTGGAATTCGGGAAGAAATACTGTCATGACTCGCCCTCGCTGGACGAGGATAAGCTCCATCGGGCTATCGTGACCGCTTTGAACGAGTACGGCGCCATCCGGGCCGAGGTAAAAGCCGAAGTCCTGGAGCTGGCGGGGCTGGCCCAGAGCCACGACAGGGCGGATGGGGTAAGCCTCCTGGAGCTGAAGCAGCGACTGGACGCTCTGACGGCGGAACAGGCCGTGCTGCTGGACAAGGTGCTGGAGGATATGGACAGCCTGGAGCTGAACGCCCAGCTCGAGGCGGTGACGGCGGAGAAGCAGGACATTCTGGATCAGATGCGGGCTCTTGAAGAAGACAAAAGCCAGCGGAGCCTCCGGGCTTCCAGGCAGCGGGAGATGGAGGCGTGGCTGGACCAGCAGCCGATGCGCTTCAAGGAATACGATGATACGATTACCCACAAGTTTATAGAGCGGGTCACGGTGGTGGACGCCGGCACCATTCAGGTCAAAATCAGGGATGTTGATGTGGTGATCGATGAAACACTGCCCTGATCGAAAGCATGAGGAAAGAACGCAGGACCGGAGAGGCAAACGCCGACTCCGATCCTGCGCTCTTTGCTTATGCCCAAAAACGGTCGAATCCATTGTGCTGCAACGGTTTTGGGCCTGCATCTTTTTCCCCCACACAAGGAATCCCTCAAGAGTTAAGCGTAGGACAGCCTCATCTCGAAGCGTTAGAAAATTGTTGCAAAGGGCATCTTTGGTCGCTTTATCATACCATTTGATATAATCACGTCCTGGCTTTAGCATAGCAACGTACCCATCTACCAAATAGCTGTATTCATAGTTATATATTTGGCCATATAAAAAGGAATTGTTTGCCCTTATACTCTTACTGTGCCACAACATTTCGGTCTGATTGATTTCATCCAACCATCTGTAAAAGCTAGTTATCACCGTAATATAGGATTTAAGTGTTGAACTACTTATAGTAGATTGAACAGATAATATCTTTT
>NZ_CATMPS010000040.1:0-24221 GCF_950073225.1 uncultured Oscillibacter sp. | reverse complement strand
TACTCGCACTGCTTGGCCCGGTCATGCTGATAGCCAAAGTCACAGGACTCATACAGGCCGCAGGCCAGGGCCATGATGTCCCGACCGCTCATGCCGCCGTAGGAGTCGTTGCCGTAGCAGGAGATCTGCTTTACCTTCAGCAGGACGCCCACGTCGGTCTTGATAGAGCCGTCCTCATTGAAGTCGGAGAACTTCTGCCAGAAAAGCCCACGGTCACGGAAGGCCAGCATGCCGCCCATGTTGGCGTGGCCGTCCTTTTTCGCGGACATGGTGAACGCATCGCAGTAGGAGAACATTTCCGTGGCGATCTCTGCGATGGATTTGTCCTCATAGCCCGGCTCGTTCATCTTGATGAAGTACGCGTTCTCCGCCCAGCGGGCCACGTCGAACACCAGGGGGATGTCATACTTTCGGGAAACCCGGTGAATCTCCTTGATGTTGGCCAGGGAGACGGGCTGTCCGCAGATGGGGTTGTTGGTGATGCAGGTGAAGATCAGGGGCACGTTCTCGGGACCCACGCCCTGGATCAGCTGCTCCAGCTTGTCGATGTCCATGTTCCCCTTGAAGGGGTTTTTCTCGTACTTGCCCCCCCTCGGGAACCTCATACAGTAGCTCCTTGTTATACAGGTTCCGGGGGATGGAGCCCATCTGCTTGATGTTGCCCTCGGTGGTGTCGAAGTGGCCGTTGGAGGGGATGGTAAAGACCTTGCCGGGGTGGCGCTGGGCCAGAATCTTCTTCACAATCTCCATCAGCACGGACTCGGCGGCCCGGCCCTGCTGGATGATAAAGCTGTTGGGGCGCTCCATCTGCGCGGCGCCGCCGTTGAAGAGGCCTCCCTCATACTCGCAGAGGTACAGCTCGTTCATCATCTTCTCCACGTCCCGGCAGTCGGTGCGCACCAGGTCGATGGACTTCTTCCAGTTCTTCTCCCCGCCCCGCTCAAAGATGTCGCGGAAGGTATCCAGCAGGACATAATAGCCGGTGTTCCGGCCATAGGCCTCGTCGCCCAGGAAGAGGGTGGCCCACTGCTGGTTGGTCATGGCGGTGGTGCCGGAGTCGGACAGCATATCCACGGTCAGCATTCCGGAGGGGAAGGCGAACTCGTTGTAATGCGTGGCCTTCAGGGCCCGCTCACGCTGCTCCACGGTGGCCTGGGGCAGGTCCCGCACAACGTAGGCGCAGTGCTGGGGCATGGTCACATTCAGGGGATAGTGCTTCGCGTTCTTGTCCATTTTGAGTTACCTCCAAGTTTGGCTTTCGCCAGTATATATTGGAAACCCCGGTCGCCGCGGAGAGAGTACACGGCTGGCGGACAGTACCCACAGAAGAACTCCAGACGCTCAGGCCTCGTGCCCAAAGCCGTCCTGCAGATCATAAATGGCGCAGGCGGCCAGAACACAGCGCCGGAACAGGGATTCTACATTCGCGTATTCCTCAGCGGTATGGCTCCCCGCTCCCCAGGGACCCATGCCGCACACGGTGGGCACGCCGCTGGACACGGTCACGCCGGAATCGGAGAGCCCTCCCACCCGGCAGCTGCTGACCTCGCCAAAACCGCAGGCCGCCGCTGTTGTCCGCAGGTGCTGAAACAGCCTCATCACTCCATCCGTGGTGTCCATGCAATGCATGATTTTACTGTCGTCCAGCTCCGCTGTGGTATCGGGAACCGTATGATGGGAAACAGCCCGTTTCAAAATATCCAGGATTTCCCGCCCGATCTCTGAGCTTGGAAACCGGACCCCCATAGTAATGGTGCAGGTATCCGGGATTGTATTTGCTCCCATGCCTCCCTGCACGACGCCGCAATTGATGAGCCGCCCTCGGGCAATGTCGTTTCCCGACTCAATCTCCACAATTTTGTGAGCCGCCTCTAAAATGGCGGACCGCCCGTCCTGGGGCGCGTTTCCGGAGTGAGCCGCCACACCGTGGACGGTAATGCTGGCGGGACCACCGCCGCTGCGGCCAATGACAAATTGGTCCTTCTGCTCCTGGATTCTGCCGACTTCAAAGTTGAACGCCGCTATCGCGCCCACGGACTCCGCCGCCAGAACATCCTTTGCGTTGGAGAACATATGTAAATTCTCCTCGTCTCCCGCAAGCAGGAATTTGACGGGCCGCTCCTTCCAGCCCGCTTCCATCAGGGCTTTCACAGCGTACAGCGCCACGACCAGGCCGCCTTTCATGTCCAGCACGCCGGGGCCGTGGGCCATGCCCGCTTCGTCAATACGGAAGGGGTTTGCCGCCGCCGCGCCTTCGGAAAAAACGGTGTCCATGTGCCCGATCAGCAAAACAGGGGCTTTGCCGCTCTCTAGGTTCCATTCGCCGATCAAGAAATCACCGGCGTTTTCCATGGGGACAACCCGCGTGGAGATTCCCGCCCGCTCCATCTCGCGCCGCAGAATATCACGCACTGCGTTGACACCCGCGATCTGCCGGACTCCGCTCTCCGTATTTACCAGTTCCTCCCACAGCGCCGTCATAGGCTCCCGCTGACTGCCAATATAGCGCTGAATGGTTTTGTATATTTCTTGCATGATCCGTCCCCTTCCTCTACCATTTTTAGTTATTTTAACACGAAACAGCAGGGCTGTCTAAGCTGAAATTTTTATAGCCCGCCATAACCGGCAGGGTATAGCGACTTCAATTGCTCCACAAAATCCTGGGCTTCCCTGCTGAGAGTCTCCCTGCGGCGCTGTATCCATCCCGTCGTGATTTTCAGGCCGCAGTTCCGAATGGGGACCGTGCGAATGCCATAGTCTGCAAAAGCCATCGCCGTGATCCTGGTACCAAACCGGAAGACGTCCGTGGTACGGAGCAGGCTGATAAGCGCGCCGCCGTCGTTGGTGTAGATCACCCTTTGAAACCCGGTCAGCCGCACGCCGTCGATTTCCAGGCAGAAGGTCAGATTTGAGAAATAGTCGTCCGGCTGACGGACGATGGGGTAATCCAGCAGCTCTTCCATGGTGACCTGCTCCCGGTCATACAGCGGGTGGGCCGGGCCCAGGTTCGCGTACCAGGTGTCGCTGCCAAGCTCGAAAAACTCCGAATTTCGAAGCATACGCCGCATGTCCTTGCTCTGCATCTGATTGAACAGCACAAAGCCCAAGTCCGCCTCTCCGCTTTCCACCATCTCGATCAGCTTCTGGAGACGCACCTCCGTCAGCTTGAGGGAAAGCTCCGGGTGGCGGCGGTAGAACCGCCCCAAAAGCTGGCCCATCATCACCGAGGGATAAGACGCGATGGAAAGAGACCGGGGCGCCGTCTCCTTGCCGAGGTTCTCGATCATCGCCATCTGGTCCATGATCGTCCCGGCATGCTGGTACAGCCTTCTCCCCGCCTCCGTCAGCACCGCTCCCCGGTTGTTCCGGCAGAACAGTTCAACCTTCAGTTCCCGCTCCAGGTCCCGGATCGCCTTACTCAGATTCGGCTGCGTAGCCAGCAGCTTTTCCGCCGCCTTGCTGAATCCGCCCTCGTCCGCCACCGTCATAAAATACACCAGCTGTTGCAGCTGCATACAATCACCTCTCATGGTATCAAATTTCCCGGGCGCGCAAATCACACCCATAAGAGCCTTTCCGCTCAATAGGGAAAAACCGCTGGTGTCCCAGCGGCTTTCCTTTCGTCTTTAAATTCTCGCCACGCCGGAATCCCGGGCGGCCTTCTTCACGGCGGCGGCCACGGCGTCCTTGACCCTGGGGTCGAAAGCGGCGGGGATGATGTATTCGGCGCTGAGCTCTTCCTCAGAGATCAGGCCCGCCAGCGCCTCCGCGGCGGCAATTTTCATGGCGTCGTTGATATCGCTGGCTCTGGCGTCCAGAGCGCCCCGGAAGATGCCAGGGAAGGCTAGGACATTGTTGATCTGGTTGGGGAAGTCGCTGCGTCCGGTGGAGATCACCGCCGCGCCGCCGGCCTTGGCCTCGTCGGGGAAAATCTCCGGCGTGGGATTGGCACAGGCAAAGATGACGGCATCCTTGTTCATGGTTTTTACCATTTCCGTGGTGACCGCTCCCGGCGCGGACACGCCGATGAACACATCCGCCCCAACCAGCATATCCGCCAGCGTGCCGGACCGGCGGGAGAGGTTCGTCACCTGGGCCATTTCCTCCTTAATGGGGTTCATGCCCTTGGGACGGCCCGCGTACACCGCTCCATTCCGGTCGCAGAGGGTCAGATCCCTCACCCCGGCGGAGAGCAGCAGCTTGGCAATGGCGATGGCCGCCGCGCCCGCGCCGTTCATCACCACCCGAATCTCGTCCATCCGCTTTCCCACCACCTTCAGGGCGTTTTTCAGCCCCGCCAGGGTAATGACGGCGGTGCCGTGCTGATCGTCGTGGAAGATG
This sequence comes from uncultured Oscillibacter sp., assembly GCF_950073225.1. Classification (NCBI taxonomy): domain Bacteria; kingdom Bacillati; phylum Bacillota; class Clostridia; order Eubacteriales; family Oscillospiraceae; genus Oscillibacter; species uncultured Oscillibacter sp. The sequence continues at coordinate 19,880 of NZ_CATMPS010000040.1, read as the reverse complement.
GGGATGTCACAGCGCTCTTTCAGCTTCCGCTCAATCTCAAAGCAGCGGGGCGCAGAGATATCCTCCAGGTTGACGCCGCCGAAGGACCCGGCCAGGAGGGCCACCGTGTTCACGATGTCGTCCACTTCCTTGCTCCGCACGCACAGAGGAATAGCGTCCACGCCGCCAAAGGCTTTGAACAGGACGCACTTGCCCTCCATGACGGGCATTCCCGCCTCGGGGCCGATGTCCCCCAGGCCCAGGACCGCCGTGCCGTCTGTGACCACGGCCACGGTGTTCCAGCGGCGAGTCAGCTCATAGCTCTTGTCCACGTCCTTTTGAATTTCCAGGCAGGGCTCCGCCACGCCGGGAGTGTAGGCCAGGGACAGTGCCTCTTTGCTGTCCACCGCCGCCCGGGGCGTCACCTCCAGCTTTCCCTTCCATTCGTAGTGCAGGCACAGAGACTCTTTCGCGTAATCCATGATATACTCTCCTTTTCAAAATAGATTCCTTGTCTATAACAAACGCTCAATCACATTGGGCAGGGTAGACCCTCCATAGGGCATGGCGAGAACGGTCGCGCCCGGTCCCCGCTCCGCTATGGCGGCGTCATACGCCTCCTGGAAGGTGGAAAAAGGCCTCATGAAAAGCCGCTCCACAAGGGTCTTGTCCAAATCGGAAACCAGATAAACGCCGGCTTTTTTCACCGCCATGGCAATCGCCGCCGCCTTGTGACCTCCCAGGCAAAACTCCCGCTGTATCCGCCGGATCAGGAAATCCGGCGAGGGAGCGGACAGCATCCACTCCTCAAACACCCTCTCCCCCAGTCCCTCGGCGCAGGACCCAATCAGCACCACCACGCCGCCGGGCTTCACCGCACGCAACGCGTTGTCCAGAGCCTTTTGGGTCTGGTACAGGTTCAGGTCCTTCGGCGCACCCCCCTGGGAGACCAAGACCACATCCGCCCGCTCCTGGATGTCGACGCGGTATATGGAATCCAGAAACGCGCAGCCCGCCCGGTGGGCCAGGGTTATGTCGCCCGCCACGGCTTTCACAATATTCTTTTGCCCATCCAGGACCACGTTGAGCATAAAATCCGCGCCCACCATGGCGGCGGCCTCCTCGATATCCTCCCGGACCGGATTGCCCTCCAGCAGGCCGGAGCGGGCCTCGGGACACACCATGCGGCTGTGATTGGCCTGGATAGCGGCTCTGGTGGACACGCCGGGCATGATGGCCTTCGCCCCACCGGAGTACCCGGCAAAATAGTGGTATTCGATGTTGCCCAGGCAGATTCGCCGGTCCGCTTCCGCCACCCGGCGATCGATGTCCACCGGCGTGTGGTTCCGGTGGCTGCCCAAGGCGAAAATCAAGATAATATCTTCCCGCCGGATCCCGGCGGCATACAGCTCGTCCAGAAGTACGGGCATCACTTCCCAGGTGGGCATGGGCCGGGTAATGTCGCTGGTAATCACGGCGACGGTTTCTCCGGGCCTTACCAGTTCCCAGAGGCGGGGCGTTCCGATGGGATGCGCCAACGCCTCTTCCACCGCCGCCCTTCCAGCAGGGCCGTCCGGGAGCGGCTTGTTTTGCAGAACTCCAAGAAGCCGATAGTCCTCCACTGTTACCATCTGGATCCCCGTGCCGATTTTAAAGGGGATATCCACTTGTTCCGCCTCCCCTCTCTGGATAGCTTTATAATAAAATCTTTCTTCATGTTCGTCAAATATAGTTTTTCTTGATTTTCATAAGAAAAATTGATATAGTCAAGAAAAGCATCTCAAAAAAGGGGAAATTGACCATGAAGCTCCAGCAGCTCCGTTATTTTGAAGCCGCCTGCCGACTTGGAAGCATCTCCCGCGCCGCCGAGTCCCTGCGAGTATCCCAGCCGTCGGTATCCATGGCCATCCGAGAACTGGAGCGGGAATTTGGTGTGGTTCTGACCGTCAAACGCTATCAGGGATTTGACCTGACAGAGGAGGGTAAAATCCTCCTTGAGATGTCCGGCAGTCTCCTCCGCCATGCGGACCACGTCTCGGAACAGATGTGCCTCCGGGGCCGCCGTCGCCGACCCGTCCACCTGGGGATGCCGCCTATGATCGGAACGGTTTTGCTTCCCGTCCTGTATCGGGCCTTGGATCACCTGGAGCCGGACATCCTTCTCTCTACCGAGGAGCTGGGAACCAAAACGCTTCTCCATGACCTGCGGGAAAATACGCTGGACGCAGCGTTCATCTCCCACCGTCTTCCTGTGGGGCAGGAATTCTCATCCCTGTCCATTGCGGAGATGGAAATCGTCTGGTGCGCCCTGCCGGGGCACCCCCTGGCAAGCAGAGCGTCCGTTTCTGTCCGGGAGTTGGAGACAGAACCCCTGGTGCTTTTCAACAGCAGCTTTTCTGTGGGAGAGTTGCTTCTCCAGCAGTTTGCGGAAGCCAGAATAGACCCGAGTATTTTCCATACCACCGCCCAGCTCTCCACGGTACAGAGCCTGATCCGCAGCGGGGCCGCCTCCGGTTTTCTTCTACGCCCTATGGTCAGCACTATGCCAGACATCGTCTCCCTGCCGTTAACGCCGAATCTCTTCGTCCATGTCAGCCTGGTCTGGAAGCAGAAACCTTTTCGAGATATGGAACGGCTTATCTCGTTGTGCAAAACAATATCTTTGCCGGATATGGGTTAGGCGCAATCTGACTCCTCTTCCTCATCGCCAGCGCCTTTTTATTTATACATTTCCCTACCCTATTTGGAAGGGCATGATTTATAATCGTTGATAAAACCACTTCCACTCAAGGGCGAAATATGTTATACTGAATTTGAGGTGGGTACTATGCGATTCATGCCATTTGTTTTTGACAGCGCAAACCAGCAAATTCCTGTATCCATTTTCCCTATGGGTCCGGCAGACGCTGCCGCAACGGACTCTCCTCCAGTCTGGCAGACATCGTGGACAAGCGAATACCTGGACGATGAGCGCTTTGATAAGTACGCCGCAAAAATCAACGATGAATTGATTGCTTTGGGAGCCTATGAGATTCTTGAAAACGCTTTAGTCGTTCACCTTGTCTATATGGAAGCTCATCCAGCCTCGAATCCAACTCTTGACAGAGGTACTCCAAAATACAGAGGCATTGGACGGATGATGGTCGCATATGGGATCAAACTTTCAATTGACCATGGACTAGCTGGAGACGTAGTGCTTGAGGCCAAAACGGCAGAATTAGCGCGGCATTATGAAAAGGATTTCGGAGCGGTCAAACTGCCGTCATTCGAAGCTTCCGCACCCAGATATTTGATTGCGGATGAAGCTGCGAAACGGATATTTTTCACCTATCTTGTTTGATTTTAGGGAGGTGCTCTGCATGGCAGCAAATATTGAACAGCCCATTTCTGATGCGGAATGGTACTGCCGCAAAGATTCAGAGTCGGAACGCTTTTACGAAATCTTTTTCTGGCTTTGCCGGAAATACGATGTCCGCTGGGCCAACGCAGACGAAAAGGAACGTCAGTTTATTGAGGAGGTTACCCGGGTAACCTATGAACGAGACAAAGCCTCAAGGCTTGGCCTTCCTCTGAGTGACGTTCGTCCTTCTTTTGCTTCTTGACCCACAACTTGACCCACGATAGAAAAAATCTGGGCGGAGGCACCGGAGTGGATAGGACGCTAAAATGACAAAATCCGGGCACGAAAGGCCCGGATGGAGCGAAAAGGCCACTGCCGCCCTCCCTATCGAATATTCACACGCATGAGGCCACTGGTTCGAGTCCAGTAGTCTCCACCAAGTCTCGTTGACAAACGAGATGCAGTCAAAAATCCCGCACTTCGGTGCGGGATTTTTGCACATAAATGCGGGAAACTAAAAATAATAAAGAACAAATATCACACATTGGAAAAATCAGGGGGCGTAAAATAAAAATAACGCGCCGGAGATGCAAATTCGCCGGATTTGGGGATTTCAGGAAACACGCATGACTCGAACTCCCCACCTCTCCAAAATATCAGTCTGATAAAAGGAAAAAGCCCTCCGTGGCCCGCCGGGATACCTCCGGTGCGCTGCGGAGGGCTTTCTGCATTCTGCCCGGCCCGCTGCTGTTACATTTGCTTCATTTGTCTCCGGTTCCTTGGTGGTAATGGTGAATAGCTTTCTCCATGCCTTTCGAGTATACTTGCTTTGCAATCAGCGGAAAGGAGAATGACACTATGCCAGCCACAAAGAACCTCTGCGCACAAATCAGCCTCGACCTGCATCAGAAAATTTCTGAAGCCAGAGAGGCCGCGGGCCTGACCACCGCACAGTACATCACCGAGCTGCTCACCGAATACTTCAAAATGAAAGAAAACGGAGGGAACATCACCATGACGAACAACACTACCCGGACCCTGGCCTTCCAGATCTCAGAGGAACTTTTCCAGCGGATCAAGGCCCACCTGGAGTGCGAGAGCGCCCGCCTCGGCAGAAAGGTCACTCAGCGGGAGTTCGTCCTGGGCGTGATCGAAGGGGCCTTGAACATGGCCGAGCCGATGGACGTGGACGAGGGCTATGTCGGCCCCTGTGAGGCCCAGCCGGAGGGTGGCGACACCCAGCCCCAGGAGGAGGGCGCCCCCGCTGCGTTGAGCGCGTAACGGGCCGTGTGAGGCCAAACAACCAAATGTCAGATGAGAAGCCCCCAGAGCATCCTGATTACCGGGATGCTCTGGGGGCTTCTTTTCGTTTCGCCAGAAGGAGGAGGTGAATCATTACGAAACAAAATGCAGCCTTTCGTTTCACAGACGAGGAGATGGAGACCGCCAAGAACACAGACCTGCCGTATCTGCTGGAGCACCTGGGCTACAGCGTCCGGCGGGTGGGCAGTCGGTACCACACCACCAGGGAAATGGACAGCCTGATGATCAAGGACCGCCGCACTTGGAAACGGTACTCCAACGGTAAGGGCGGGGACGCCATCACGTTCCTCCAGGAGTTCTGCGGCAAGGATTTCCGGGAGGCCGTCAACTACCTGCTGGAATTCAACGGCAAGCGCGCCAGGGACTCCCCCGCCCCGCGCCCCAAATCCGTCCGGCAGGAGGAAAAGCCTGCCTTTGCCCTGCCCATCGCCAACCGGGATCAGCGGCGGGTATTTGCCTATCTTCAAAAGAGAGGCATCGCCCCCCAAGTGATCCGGGGCTTCATCGACTCCGGCTTGCTCTACGAGGACAGCCTGCACCACAACTGCATCTTCGTGGGCCGGGAGGTTGGCGGTAAGCCGGTGTTCGCCAGCAAGCGCGGCACCTATGACCTGAACGGCTCCGGCTTCAAGGCAGATGCGGCGGGCAGCGACAAAAGCGTGGCCTTCCGCCTCCCCTGCGACCCGGCCCTGGATTGGGTGGCGGTGTTCGAGGCGCCCATCGACCTGATGAGCTTCTGCACCCTGCACCGGGCGGTCACCAGCAACGCCGTGAGCTGCCTATGTACTACAGCAGGGACCATCACCCCGCCATCATCCCCAGGGATATCTATTACCGGGTGAAGGAGGAGATGGCCCGCAGGGCCAGCAAGCGGAAGGTGATGCAGAAAAGCGCCAAGACCGAGCAGGGCAAATACTCCGCCAGATACGCCCTGTCCGAGCTGCTGGTGTGCGGGGAGTGCGGTACGCCCTACAAACGCTGCACCTGGGCCAGAAACGGGAAGAAGCGGATCGTCTGGCGGTGTGTCTCCCGACTGGAATTCGGTACGAAATATTGCCACAACTCCCCCACGCTGGACGAGGACAGGCTCCACCGGGCCATCGTAACAGCACTGAACGAGTACGGCACCATCCGGAATGAGGTCAAAGCCGATGTCCTGGAACTGGCGGAGCTGGCCCGGAGCGGCGGAGAGGACAGCGGTATGAGCCTTCTGGAACTGCGGCAGAGGCTGGATGCCCTGACTGCGGAACAGGCGGCTCTGGTGGACAAGATCCTGGAGACCAAAGATGATGCGGAACTGAACGCCCAGCTTGAAATGGTGACGGCTGAAAAGCAGAGTGTTCTGGATCAGATCGCGGCCTGCCAGCAGGATGCGGAACAGCAGGCCGCCCAAGCCTCCAGGCAGCGGGAGATGGAGGAATGGCTGGATCAGCAGCCCATGTGCTTCACGGAGTACGATGATACCCTCACCCGCAGGTTTGTGGAGCGGATCACCGTGGTCGACGCCGAGAGCATCCAGGTCAAGATTAGGGATACAGACGTTGTGATCGATGGGAAACTGTGCTAAAATAGCGCATGGAGGAATATGACATGGCACTTTTCATAACAGGCGACACCCACGGCGATTTTACGCGCTTCAAGAAGAAAATTTTCTATGAGCAGGCGGAGCTGACCAAGGATGACTGCGTCATAATCGCCGGCGACTTTGGAGGCATCTGGGACGGCAGCGCGGAAGAACGCCACTGGCTGGACTGGCTGGAGGCAAAGCCCTTTACCACTCTGTTTATCTCCGGCAATCATGAAAACTTCGATATGCTGGCTGAGTTCCCGATTGAGGACTGGCACGGCGGCAGAGTGCAGTGCGTCCGCCCCTCGGTGATCCACCTGATGCGAGGGCAGATCTACGACATCCAGGGCAAGACCTTCTTCACCATGGGTGGGGCCAGCAGCCACGATATCCAGGACGGCATCCTGGAACCGGACGATCCTCTATTCAAGAAGAAATGCAGGGAACTGAACGCCAGGGGTGCGATGTTTCGCGTGAACCACCGCTCCTGGTGGAAAGAGGAACTGCCCAACGAGGAGGAGTACCAAGCTGCCAGGGCCAACCTGGACAGAGCGGGCTGGGCGGTGGACTACATCATCAGCCACTGCTGTCCCTCCAGTGTGCAGGACGAGTTGAGCAACGGATTTTATCAGGCCGATGCCCTGACGGATTTCCTCGATGAGATCGCCCAGCGGTGCCGGTTCCGATACCAATTTTTTGGACACTATCACACCAACCGGGTCATACGGGAAAAATATGTTCTGCTGTACGAGCAGATCATCAGATTGAAATTGTGAAAAGAGTCCGACAGGGCGGGAGCGCAATAGGCTCCCACCCTGTCGGACTCTTTTCCTCTAAAGCTACCGACCGCCAGCGGTATAGAATAGCCTGAAAGCATTGTAGCACAACGGATACGAGGTTGCATCTTTTTTGTCAACGAGAGACATAGTAGACAAAACCTGTGTGTAACGATAGTTATACGCAGGTTTTGTTATTCTTGTTTAAATTGCATTAAAACCGATACTAGAAACTGGCTATAATTACATGTCACAAGTGTCATCAAGCAGATTTGAGGAGATTAGTTCTCTCTTAAACCTGCTTTTATTTATGTTTAAGAAAGAGGGACCGTTATGAAACTTCCATATGGCTATGTTTTGGTTGGCGAAGAAGTCGCCATACATGAAGAAAACGCTAATGTTGTCCGCAGCATATTTGAGTATTATCTTGCCGGAGCCAGCTTGGGGAAAATTGTTGATATGCTCTTTGTAAAGGGCGTATCCTCCCCGACAGGGAAATCCAAATGGACCAGGGCGGCTGTGGATAAGCTCCTGGCCAATAAGAAATATATTCCAATTGTTGGGATAAGCGTGTATATGGATACTCAGTTTGAAAAGGATCGCCGGTGTAATGTGGATTATGGCAAAGCTGGACATCCGAGAAAATCGACCAGATATCAGTCCTCCTCCATAGAAATGGAATAAAGCTGTACAAATCCTGTCCTTTCTGATATACTTGTGGAAAAGGGGAGAATGGGATCATGACAGAGGAAGAAATCGGTGAACTTTACACACGCTTGGCATTTCAGTACGAGTCCTCGATTGATTCGCTTTTAGCGAGACGAATCATATACACGGATCTTGCTACTACATCGAGAGAGAAGCTTTATGATTCGCTGAATGAAGAAAAACTACGGACATCTAAAAAAATCAGGGACTACCGAGAAACTATGTGCCTATACAGGGGGCTGATGACCTGCAAGGATATGGTGTCCTTGACCGAGTTGGCAAAGCAGTATTTTGAAGAATCTCCCGGTTATGTCATTCAAAGTTGGATGCGCAGCCGCAATACTTTGGAGTTTCTCCGCCAATGGGAAAATGACATGAATGAGGAATTTGACGATAGAGCCTGTGAGGAACTAATTCACCAGGGGCATACAACATCGCTTACCATTACGCCATCTTTGTGGATTCGAAGGCCCCATGCTGTCGGAATGTATGTAAAACAGGGCAAAGGTGGAGGCGTGAGCGCTTACCCTGAAATTGCTGCGGACTTCAGGCTATGGTTAGATCCAAAGGCGAGGTTAGCCGTGGTTAGGAAATATAATATATGAAATATTCAATAGGAGAAAATCTCCTCAATGCTCAATGCAGGACTGGATAAAAACCCTGTTGCCAAAACAGAGGTCGGGGGGTATATTAAAATAAGCTACACTGGATGGGGAACGCACAGAATAATTTTTTGTCTGAACACCAGCCTTCCACAGCTTTTGAATGGTCCTCCGCTCTTCATAAGTTCTGGAGGTATAGCAAACCATACCATTTTCACCACCTATTTTTATAAAAAATAGTATGCACGTTACAAGCTAATTATTGCTTGCTCCATGCAAACTAATAGTAATGGCTGCTCGTGACACTGCTCCATCTGAAAAATTTGTGAGCCCCACCGCGTCGTTTAGGGGCAAACCAGTTCTGTTCGAAAGCGCTGCTATAAAAGAAACCCGCCGCTTGGGAACAGGCGGCGGTTCAAAACGGGCTGGCCCTCTAGGGAGTAGAAAATTCCCCGGACGCCGGCGTTTTTGGGGCAGACCATGTCCAGTGTCCGGTCCCCGACGCAAAAGACCCGGTTTTGTTCCATATGGTATTTCTCAATCAGGTAGAGTAGAGTGTCGGGGGGCGGTCTTCCAGGGGAAGCCGTTGAGGTTGACAACGACCTCCTGAAAGTAACGGGCTATGTGCAGAAGCTTCGGCACCGGCACGGTAATGTCACCCCGGCGAGTGTAAACAAAGTGGACGGCCCCCAGGTCCGCGAGGGCGGAGAGAATATTTTTACCGTGGGGCATGGCGGAGTTCTCTAGAATCCGCCTGCCACTGACAGCAGGGCAACGCTCTTTGAACCGCTGGTAAGGCAGACCGGTGTCCGCCGCAATTTAGTGGAAAAAGGCACTTGGGGCAGTGTCACGCAAGAGCCACTTTTCTTTTCGTGCCACTTATGATATAATCCTTATAAAGTGGCCATCCCCGCGCGGCACGCCGTTGGCGGATATCTTCCCTGTGGAAGTGAGGAAATACAGAGAGATGGAAAAGATCTGGTTATGGACAAGGAAACGCAAAAGAGCAATTATCTGTGTGTCCTTATTCCTCGTGGTTCTATTCCTTTTCCGGGAGCACATGATCCAATTTCTAAAAAGCATTCTCTCTCCCCCGTTCAATTTTGAAAAAGGGGCGCCGCCTGACGATCAGCGAAGCACCATGTGGCCGGTCATTATATCCATGACCGTCACACTGCTGGGAAGCATCATCACAACCTATGTGTTTTCAAAAGATACCCTGGACGGCATCCTGGATGAACGGCCCTATTACCGCGAGGTCATCATAGAATACAGGCGCAAAACGATGTTCTGGTTACGGCTGTATATTGGTTTTGCAGCGATCTCCGTTTCTCTCGTTTTCGTCTTGTATTTTGTTTTCTATTTTCAGGAGCAGCGGTTCCCGGATTGTGTGCGTATCTTTGTATTTGGATTATGCCTCGCCATCGGCGCTGTTTCCATTTTCTTGATCTTCCGGTGTATTTACCCGGAAAAGCACTTGCAGGAATGCGCGGAAGAGCAACTAAACGAGATGATGAGCCAAATGAAAACGTATACCAGGTACGGTCATACCGCTGTTCTGCTTCCAGATGTCCAGACCATCTCACTTGCCTCCTGGCTTCAGATTGAGGAGGAGTCCGGCGCCGGGGCAATCTCTTACCGAAAGTTTATCTCAGTCTTTTCAAAATGGGAGCAGCTTCTGGTCCTGCTGGCGCAGCAGCAGCCGGACGGTGGCTCTGCCAGCATGACGTTGAGCCAGCAGATTGAATTTACCATCGGGACGGGCTTACACGCCTACCGGAAGGAGGCGGACGGTACGCCTCGGGATAGTTTTGAATGGATAGACGCCCGGCAAAACGGCTGGTTTTTGCACGTCTGTCGGGAGATCATAGCCTGTGAGGAGTCCCTGGAGCGTTCCGCTCAGACGTTGGTTTCCGGCCAGCGTCTGGGCGCCGCAAAGGAAGCCGGCATGGATACGCATCCCAGCGCTCTGGATTGCTTTATGGACGAATATCTCTTTCTGGCCCGATACCGGGACCTGTGCAAGGTCATCCTGGACCGGGTGGAAGACGACGCACAAAAAGAGGGAGACGATCCCTTTCGGAACATCATGGACCGCAAGCGGGATAACGGCGGGGACCAGAATCTGGCCAAGATATTCTATCTCTTCCTCGCCGGCCTGTTCACCCAGGCCCTCCGCACCGCGCCCACCATCCGGCTGTTTTTCCCGGCAGGGGTTTTCATGGCTGCTGATTTCTATAACATCCGCATCAACGACTCCCTGTTTCGTTCCTCAAACTTTCAGCACTCTATCTTTGCTAGGGCCAAGATCAAGGACAGCAATTTCGGCCTCTCCCGCTTTGAACAGTGCAACCTGTACGGTGCCGACTGCCGCGACTGCACCTTCACCAACACGTTCTGGAAGGACTGCTTCCTGGAAAGCACTCTTTGGGAGAACGTGGACTTCACCGGCGCGGAGCTGAAACAATGCCGTCTGAGGGACGCCCGCTTCCACAACATCGTTCTCCAAAATTCCTGTCTGCTCCATCCTGCGCTGGGCGGAAATGATTTCCTGGACAGCCGGCTGGAAAAAATTGAACTGGTTCTCTCCTGGAATTGCGGACACATCGATATCCAAAACTGCAACTTCTCCAACTCAATTCTATCTGGAATTGTTTTGCGGCTCAACGGAACGCCCAAGCCTTTTTCCAGCCGGTTTCCTTCCCTGAAAGCCGAGATGGACCGTCCGGATCTCCGGGAGTTCCTCCTCACCGGCGGTCAAAAGAAGGAGGACGTCTTCTCGAAAAGAATGGACGCGTTCTCCCTTCCCCCAGATCTCTTCTTCCCTTCCGCCGGCGCGGAGGTCCAGGGTTATAAGAGCGTGTGGAAGGACATTGAGAAAAACACGGCCATTCGCATGGACGGAAGCGTGTTCCAAAACGCCTGCTTGATCACTCCCTGTTTCTACCGGACGTCCCTCACCCAGAGTATCCTCAACGGCGCACAGATGGACGCCGCCCGCATTTTCGGCACGAATCTCTTCGGCTGCATCATGCCCGAAGCCAACCTGCTGGGCTCCAGGCTGTGGGCCGTGGTGCTTCAGAGCGCTGTGCTGACGGGTGCGATCTTTTTCCGGTCCCGCTGCAAGCTGGTGAATTTCGAGGATGCGGCTCTGCAGAACCTCCACGCCTCTGAGGCGGAGTTCCATGGTTGCTCCTTCAGCCGCAGCGATTGCAGCCATATCGACTTGACGCGGGCGGCGATCCGAAACTCCGCGTTTGCCGACAGCGTTTTAACCGGCGCAGAGCTCACCGGCGCGGAGTTCTCCTCTGTCCGCTTTGACAACAGCGTTGCGAATTCCATGCTGGCCACCTACACAACTTTCCGGCATTGCTACATGGGCGGCGCCGGGCTGCGCGGTTCCAGCTTCAATTCCGCGGCGTTTGAGGACTGCAACTTCCGCTTGGCGGATTGTTCCGACAGCGTCATTGCCAATGTCACGTTCAAGCGGTGCAGCTTTGCCGGGTGCAATTTCAAGAACACACGCTTTATCAGTGTCAAAATCGAGGACTGCACCTGTTTGGAGACCGCGGAATTTGAGGGTGCCCTGTTCATCAACCTGGAACTGAAGGGCGAGAACAGGCTTTTGGAGCCGGAAACCGCGTTCCCCAACTCGCATTTTAAGGAAATATAGCATATGTACTACATCGGGAAATATTTTGATACCTTTGAAATGGCCCTGGAGCAGCTGCTCTACGCGGGGCATTGCCGGCCTATTCCTTTCATAGATTGTCTGTGTCTCCGCTGTTTTGGGTTCCGGACCGAGGGAGCGGTGGAAACCTGGTTTCAGCCCTATGTGTCACTGCCGGCCTCCATGCAGGCGTTCTCCGCCGCCGTTGGGCTTCAAATGAACTGCAAAGAGATTCAAACCCTGAACCAGCTCCCCGGCGGATGCGGCGAGGCCCTCTTGGGACCGGTGACGGAGGGAATTACCGCCCCAGAAATCCAAAGCTACTACTATAGAGCCGGAACCTATCTCTTTCTGCGGCGGTGCTCTTCAACCGAATGGATGGTGTACGACCCCCGGGGCTGGCCCGGTCTGCCGCTTCCCCAGGAGCTCCTGGACCGCCTCATTCCCCCTTGTGGGACCTTTTGCATATGGCTGGCAGGCCCGGGAGGGGGAACTCCTGCGAACCCGCGGGACATCCTTGCGCGAGGCCTGGCATACCACAGGCGGATCGCCGAGGATGAGGACAGGCAGCTCACCCGAGCCTGCGGCGGCTATGAACCCGGGAGAAAAAACGACCTTTCCCTACGCTATGCCGTGTGGAATCTGCTCCAGCGGATGGACAAGGTCTTCACCTTGGCCACCGCCTGCGGCTGGGACGTGGAGACCCGGTATCAGGCGGAAAAGCAGCCCCTGTTCTTCGTCGGCCCGTCTGACCCTATGACCCTACAGGAGGCCATCTTGAACATGTGGAGGATTTTGGATGACGGATGATAGTCTGCGGCTGTTTCAGCCGGATGACGGAACCTGGGAGGAGCTGTGCCGGAAAATCCGGGGAGAAGCGGCGCCCTTCTATCTGTTCCATGAGCCCAAAGCAAGAGAACATGTCCAGGCACTCCGCCGCAGTCTAGGAGGAACCGCGAAGATTGCGTACGCCATGAAGGCCAATCCGTGGCTGGCCCGGGCAACCGGGGCCGACTATATCGAGGTCTGTTCTCCAACGGAACTGGACATTTGCGCTAGGCAGCAAATCCCGGGCAAACAGCTACTTGCTGACGGGATTTGGCAGTCGGACTCGTTTTTGGAACGTGCCCTGAAAATGGGCGTGGGGCGCTTTGCGGTTCAGTCCTGTTCCCAGTTGGAGCGGCTGCTGTCCCTCTCCCGTGGGAGGCCCCTCTCGGTGCTCCTACGCGTCACCAGCGGGAATCAATTTGGCATGGACTGCGAGGAGTTAAAAACTTGCCTGACGGCATTTGGCCGAGACGGGCGCGTCAAGGGACTCCAATACTACCCGGGAACGCAGCGGCGGGACATTCGCCAGGTCCGCCGGGATCTGGCCTGTTTGCGGGAGTGGATTTCCGGCTGTGAGCATCTGGGGGCACCTCTGGAGGAAATCGAATTCGGCGCGGGAATCGGCGTGCCCTATTTTCAGGGGGAGTCCCCCGAGGACTATGCCGCCCTTTTGGATGTCGTCGCGGAATGGATCCAAGAGATGGAACCCCGCTGCCGCATCACCTACGAGGCCGGGCGGCTGATTACCGCCTCCTGTGGAATCTATGTGACCGAGGTCTTCGCCCAAAGGCGGCGCGGGAACCGGCACTTTCTCTTTTGCAGCGGCGGCACGAACCACCTGCGCTATCACGGCGGTGCCCTGGGGGTGCGGACGCCCCTCCTGCGGGGACTGTGCGCCGCCCCAACCGGCGTTGGGGAAACCACAACGGTCTGCGGCCCTCTGTGCAGTGAGAGCGATGTTCTGGTGCGCGAATGCCACACATTGGACAGCGGAATCACCGCCGGAGACCGGATCGTCTTTTTCGGGGCGGGGGCGTATTCCGCCACCGAGAGCCCAAACGTTTTTTTAGGGCTAGCCTTTCCGCACATTCTGTTATATAATGGATTAGATATCACCATCTCTCCGAATCCTGTCGGGTTATGTTGTGATACCGCTGAAAAATCTGCACACGGGAGCGACCATCATGAAATTGCTTGTTATCCAGCGTCAAGTCATCGAAATCATCCAAAAGCAGTGTGCGGACTCCGGCGTCCCCCGCAGGACACAGCCCATTACGGCGGAGACCGCCATCCGGGAGGAACTTGCCTATGATTCCATTATGCTGGTCGTTCTCCAGATTGAGATCGAGGACCGGTTCCGCTTCCGGTTCAACCCCGCGGAGGAGGATTTCCTGCAGATCTTTTCCACAGTAGGCGCCTTGTGCGCCAGCATACAGCGTCATATAGATATACACGATGAAATATAATTTGATATTAAAAAAGTTTGCGTATGAAGCCTACCGGGCCAGGCCGGTCCTTCCCCCGTCACAGCGCACAAATTACCGCATCGAGCGCGTGAACGGCGGCCTGCTGTGCGATTTATGGTTTTTGACAGCCGGCTGCGCTCATGACGCCAGCGGCGGCTGCGTGATGTGCAACTACGGCAAGAACAACGCCCCTGTCACACAGGCGGAAGAGGACCGAATTCTGGAGGAACTGCGCCGGATTGTTTCAAAGCTTCCGTGGGACTTCGAGGACTTTCTCCTCACCTCCAGCGGCAGTCTCCTGGACCCCCGGGAAGTATCTCCCAGAATGCGGGAGGGGCTGCTGGATATCCTGAAGCCGGTGCGGGCGAAGCGCCTAATCATCGAGACTAGGGCCGAGACCGTCACGGACGAGGGGCTGCGATTCCTGAAGCAGTTTGCCCCCGGGAATGAAAAATACGTGGAAATCGGCTTGGAGTCCAGCAATGACTGGGTGCTTCAGCACTGCCTGAACAAGGGATCTTCCTTTGCGGATTTCTGCGGCGCGGTTCAGCGGATTCACGCCCATGGACTCCGCGTGACCGCCAATGTGGGACTGGGCTTTCCCTTCATGAGCGAGCGGGCGTCTATCGAGCACGCGGTGCAGTCTGTTCGGGACGCCTTCCAGGTCGGGGCGGACAGCGTTGTCCTGCTCCCCTACCATGTGAAGCAAGGCACACTGATGGACGTGATGTTCCGGCACGGTATGTATCAGTGCGTGTCCCTCTGGTCCCTTGTGGAGGTGCTCCACCGTTTCCCAGAGGAGGCGGACCGGCTTCAGATATCTTGGTATAAGGACTATTTCGGTCCG
Organism: uncultured Oscillibacter sp.; assembly: GCF_950073225.1. Lineage (NCBI taxonomy): Bacteria > Bacillati > Bacillota > Clostridia > Eubacteriales > Oscillospiraceae > Oscillibacter > uncultured Oscillibacter sp. The sequence continues at coordinate 4,774 of NZ_CATMPS010000040.1, read as the reverse complement.
GAATATTCCTTCATTCGCTCCTCCCCCCGCACCTGCCCAAGCTGTGCCGGCGATGTCATGGAGGAGTTGGATCGCTATCGGAATGACCCCTGCAGGGCGCGGATTGACCACCTGAGCGAATACCCCTGCGTCTGCCACGCAGCCTGGCAGACGGCCATGGATGCGCAGCAGCCTGAAGTGGATCTCCGTCGGGTCGAAGCGCTATACCGGCGTCTGGCCGAGGTCATTTCTGTAGAGCCATCCCTTTTGGAGCGGGAGTTGTCTCGATTAAAACACGAATATGGAGCGTGGGTGAAATGAAAACAACCAGCAGCACCCCATGGGCTGAGTGGGAAGTACAGCGGATTCTGGCCTTTATCAAGAATTTTGCGGCAGAGGATGAGCGGGTTGTTGTGCCGGTTTCCGGCGGCCTCGATTCCGATCTGACCGCACGGCTCTGCCGTAAGAGCCTGGGCCGTGAGCGCGTAAAACTGTTTATCGTCGTGCAAAGCGATCTGGAGCCCAAGTTTTTGGTCAATGCCCGCGCCCTCGCGGAGGACCTGGACCTTCCCCTGGCGGAGATACATCTGGAGCAGGCAAACGAAGCGCTGATGAGCGCTTTGGAACAGGGCGAATCAGAGCCTCTCTTTCACATGAACATGGCGCTGGACCCGGCAAAGGCCAAATGCTCTGTGCGCTCTTCCGTACTCTCCTGTTACCAGGACAAAGGTTTTTTAATCGCCGGAAGCACCAACCGCAGCGAAAAGGAGTTGGGATTTTTCCTGACCTTCGGGGACAACCTCGCCCATTTCAAGCCGCTGGCCCACCTTTATAAATCCCGGCTGTACCCGCTGGCGCGGATTATGGGCACAAGGGAAACTGTGCTGACACAGGAGCCCTCGGCGGGCTTCTGGAGCGGGCAGACCGATGCGGAGGATCTCGCCTACTGGATTGTCAATGACGGCCCGATTATGATCCCGCGGCACTTTTCCACTGCGGAAAAGGCGCGGGTGCAGGAGTTCTCCCCATTTCTCACCTACGAAAATATCGACCAGGTGCTGGAGCTCCATGCCCAGTCGGTTTCGGAAGCCGGTATTATCTCGCAAACTTCCCTGCCCGACGGTGTGGTGACGGGAATCATACATATTGTGGAGAAGGCCAAGCGTCTCAAAAACCGGCCTCTTCTCGTGGAACTTCCGGGGGAAGGAGACAGCTGTGCTTTACCGCAGGCTGATTGAGGATCGGATCGACGACTCGGGCGTCGTTCTCTCCGACGGAACGCGGGACTATACAATCCGGCAGATACATGAGGCCGTCAACGGTTGCCGCCTGCTGTTTCGGGAACACCGTCTCCGAAAAGGCGACCGGGTCACGGTGAGTGACAGCAACCCGGCGCTGGCCGCTTTTACGTTGCTGGCCTGCATCGCGGAGGGCTGCATCTGCGTCCCGCTCAGCGACTGTCTGGATTTGGCCAGTCGGCGGGAAATACTCGAGAATTGCGCCCCGGCCCTGGTAGTCTCCAGTATTCCTCCCCCCGTTCCGTCCGTCGGCGGTGGTCGTGCGCTTCAGGCGGAGGACACCGCGGTCTATCTCATTTATACATCCGGCTCCACCGGAACCCCCAAGGGCGTCCTCGGCTGTCAAAAGCAGATTTTCTTTTGTTGCGAGGCGATTCTCTCCCGGCTGGAGCTTACCCGCAACGACCGCATTCTCTGTGCGCTGCCCCTCTCCTTCGACTATGGAATGTACCAGATTTTTCTCGCGCTCTTCAGCGGAGCTTTCCTGTTTCTGGACAGTTCCAGAATGCTCCAGCAGATTCCATACCTCCTGCGCTGCCAGGCCATCACGGTGCTGCCCACGATCCCGACGGTTGGAAATCTACTGCTGAAAACGGCGGGGCTTTGCGCTGCTCCTGACCTGCGGATGATTACATTTACGGGAGAGCTTCTCCCACTGCCGCTGATCCGGGAGTTTTACGCCCGGCTGCCGGCGGTGCGCCTCGTCCCCATGTACGGCCTGACAGAGTGCAAGCGCGTGTCCATCATGCCGCCGGGGCGGGAGGACAAGATCCTGGCCGGCTCCTGCGGCCAGACCTTGGACGGAGTGACGGTCCGCCTGGAGCATGTGGACGCGGAGACCGGAATCGGAGAGCTGGTTGTAGAAGGCGGCAACGTGATGGAGGGCTATTGGGGCCACTCAGATGGAGAGGAGGATCCCTTTTTTGTGAACCCAGACAACGGGAAACGCTGTGTCCGGACGAAGGACCTGTTCCGCATCGACGCCGAGGGCTTTCTTTTCTTTTGCGGGCGAAACAACGATATTCTGAAGATTCGGGGCTACCGGGTCAACCGCGGCTGGATTGAAAACCGGTTCCGCCTCTGCCCGGGGGTACTGGAGGCCGCTGTGATTGGCCTTCCGGACGCCTTCTCCGGCGAACGTGCCGCCGCGGTGCTTCATATAAATTCTTCCGCCTCCCAGCAGAGGGCTTTGGAATGCCGCAGCACGCTTCCCTCCTATCTGCGGAATATGGAGCTCCTGTTTACGGAGTCCCCGCTTCCAAGGAACCGAAACGGAAAGCTCGACCGGGAGGCGCTGCGGAGTCTGGTGGAGGAATCGTGAAAGTATACAGCAATCAGGTGTGCTGCGGCAGCTACGCCTGTTTGAACGTCATACAGGACAGCGCCATTGACGTATCCCTTTTTGAGCTCTCCACGGGAACCCCCTTTGGAATCCGCCATTGCGAGGACGAGCATTTCGACCGCCTGCTGACCACTTTCCGCGATCCGAATCAGGGCTTGGACTATGCGCTGAGACTCTGGGGATACGATGTCACTGCGGTCTCCGTTCCGTCCTGTCAAAAATGTCTGGACCTTCTGCGAAACCATGGACCAGGCCGGGTTGTCTTGGGTCCGGTCAACATGGGCGGCCTGGAGTATTATCCAAACGCGGCTATGCTCCACCGGATGGATCACTACCTCGCTTTGGACTACCATTCGGATCGTGAGATCATCTGCACAGATTCTGAGGGACTTTCCGGCCTTCAGGTCACGAGGGAGCACTTGGAAAACTGGATCAATGTGGACGGGATTCCGGAGGCACAGCAGCGATTTACCCTCCGCTGGATACGCTATCAGCGGGCTTGGGACATTGCTGAAATCCTCGCGGCTTCTCTCCGGAGAGCTACCGGTCATTTGCAGGAGGCGGAAGTGTGCGGGCAGGGGGCGGAAGCCGTCAGAAGCTGCCTGCGGTATCTGAGCCAACACAGCGGCTTTCAGTGGCGACTTCCTTTTCTCTATGATCTGGAATATCTTTACCAGCGGAAGTGCCTGTTTCAGGTGCTTTTAACAAAGCTTCAAAACAAGGGACTCCTCGCGTCCGAACAGACAGACCCCCTTCGGCGAACTGTGGAAGAGCAGCAGTCTTTGCTGAACACCGTCTACCGGGAACTGCGGTGGGGTGCAGAATTTAACGAAACTCCTTTGCTACGCTTTGCGGAATTGGAGCAAACCCTGACGGCGTCCGCCGCACGATGCGCCGGTCTTCTGCCGGAGCAGGGAGGAACCCCTCTCTCTGCTGGTCACAACTTTTGAAATTACGAATTGTAAAGTAAAAATAGGCCCCTGCCCTAAAGGGTGTCTTCAAACAAAGGATAGACAAATCAAGGAAGCAGCAGTAAAGTAAAGGCATGAAACGACATGAATTGACAGAAGAACAGTGGAATAAGGTGAAAGAGCTGCTGCCGCCAGAAAAGCCGACACATGGCGGAAGGCCCGGAAAAGACAATCGGGTAATGCTCAATGGAATCCTGTATTGGCTGAATACAGGAATACCTTGGAGGGACCTGCCGGAGCGGTATGGCCCTTGGAAAAGTGTGTACACCCGGTTTCGCCGGTGAAGCCTGCAAGGTGTTTGGGAGCATGTTTTTGAAGAGCTGATTGCCCAGGACATTGTGGATGGGAGCACCCTGATGCTGGACAGCACCACCATCAAGGTCCACCAGCATGGCATCGGCGCAAAAAAGGGGGCAACGAAGCATTGGGACGCAGTCGGGGCGGATTGAGCACAAAAGTCCACGCGGTAGTGGATGGACTGGGAAACCCACTGCGGGTTCTGCTAACACCAGGGAACCGTAATGACATTTGTTATGTGCAGCAGTTGCTGGAACCGTTTGATTTGCGGGGTAAATATGTTATCGCAGACAAGGGATATGACAGCGACCGCTTTGTACACTGGCTGGAAGAACGCGGAGCCATTATTGTGATCCCAAGCCGAAAAACTGCCAAGCGTCCTCGCGACATTGACCGGCATATTTACATGGAACGCCATTTAGTGGAGAACTTGTTCCTCAAATTCAAAACTCATCGTCGTTTTGCCACCAGATATGAAAAACGTGCCAGCCTGTTCTTTGCGGTTACCTTGCTTGCCGCTATCCTCGTTTGGATTACTTGACTTTGAAGACACCCTCTAGTAAACTGTGAACGACCCTACCCAATCTGAACAAATTGTTGTCAGTTGTTCGGATTAGGTAGGGTTGTTCTTTGCCTGTACCCCCTGTGCTTTAAGGGGTACAGGCTTTTTCAGATTCGGATGCCGTGTGACACTGGTCAAGAGCAAACAAGTCAAAATCAGATCACAAAACGTAAAAATGAGAAACCAGCCCCTCCTATAATACTAAGCTGCAATAAAAAATAGCATTTTAATAAATGCTGTGATATAATAGACACGGTGATAAAATGAAGTATAAATTCAGTGCAGAACAATATCTAGAAATTAAATCAGCCCAGAAAACTAATCG
>NZ_CATMPS010000039.1:0-26336 GCF_950073225.1 uncultured Oscillibacter sp. | reverse complement strand
CAAGGAATAGTATTAAAGAAAAATGAGAAGTGATTTGGAAAAGGCGGGGAATGTGGTTGCATTTCTCCGCCTTTTGTGATACTATTTTGATACTAAGAAATTGAGCGGCCAAAAATAACAGGTGAAACATTAACAAATTTGCGAATAATTTATCCGTGAAAACATAGAAAATACAGTCCCATATAATAGGATTTGTCGAGTGGGAATGAATTAAAAAAATAAGAAAATCGCATACATGCACGATTTAGGTTTGTCTTCGAGTCTTGGCGAAGCCTGGGTCGCGGTACTGCGCACCATTTACCAGCAGGGAGCCGCCGTGGCCTATACGGACAACGCCGGAGAGCATGCCAACGCAAAAGAGGTCTTTGGATTAATCCTTGCCGTCTCAGATGCGGCTCTCCCAGACGCCATCATAGAGCGGCACAAGGTCCAAGAGGAATACGACTGGATGGTCCGAAATTTCACGGTTCAGGAGCACGTCAAGGAGCTCCACAATGAAGCTTCCTATGCCTCTCGCCTATTCTCCTACATGGACCAAAAGGACCAGCTGCAATGGGTAATCCACCGCCTGAACGAAAATCCCCACACGCGGTCCGCCACCATTACCACCTTCGAGCCTTTGACCGACGAGGGCTGCATCCCCTGCGTCAGCCTGCTGGACTTTCAGGAGGAGGCCGGAAACCTCAATCTCACGGTTTACTGCCGCGCCTTGGATTTCGGACGCAAGGCCTACATCAACCTCGTGATGCTTGAGACTATCCTGCAAACTGTTTCCGAAAAGACGGGAATGCCTCGAGGGCGTTTGACGCTGCTGGTCAAGTCCGCCCACTATTACCGCAAAGACGAAGCCAAAGTACACGGCATTTTAAAAGCCGAGGGCGCTGTTTAGGCCTTGTTTGAAACATGGCAAAACGCCGTCTTTGGGCATCTTTTTCCGCCAGGACTGCGTTGATTTGACTTGAAATCCGTCAGGATTCCCGCGTCAAATCGCCTTGCCTGGCAAAAAAATCTGCCCCAATCCGGCATTCCGCCAATTTCCAAACAAGGCCTAAGCCCCGGCTTATCAACACAGGAGGACGCCGCCCTATGCGAATGCGGAAAAAGAAAAACCTGATTCCCCGGATGGAGCGCTGCGCGGACCGGCTCATCCGGGACCCCTACGACCGCCCCGGCCATTGGCGGGATCTGATGCCCCAGGCCCGGGAGGTCCACCTGGAGCTGGGCTGCGGCAAGGGCCGCTTCACCGCCGGCACCGCCGCCGCCCAGCCGGACGTGCTGTTCCTGGCGGTGGAGATGGTGCCCGACGCCATGGTGGTGGCCATGGAGCGCTGCGTCAGCGCGGGCCTTTCCAACGTCTGGTTTATCAGCGCCAACGCGGACCAGCTCCCCTATTTCTTCGCCCCCGGCGAGGTGGACCGCATTTACATCAATTTCTGCGACCCCTGGCCCAGCGGCCGCCACGCCAAGCGGCGGCTGACCCACGGGAACTTTTTGAAGCTCTACCGCCAGGTGCTGAAAATGGGCGGGCAGATTCATTTCAAAACGGACAACCAGCCCCTCTTCGAGTTCTCCGTGGAGGAGCTTCCCCAGTTCGGCTTTGCTCTGTCGGAGGTCACCCGGAACCTCCATGAGAACGGCCCCGTGGGGGTCATGACGGACTATGAGGCCAAGTTTTATGGACTGGGCCAGCCTATCAACCGCTGTGTGGGCACCATGACGGAGTGGGACGCACCCTTCCCCACCACCTTCCGGGCGGTGAAAAACCAGTGGCTGGACGCCTTCGCCGGGGACGTTTCGGAAGCGGACCTGGGAAAGTATGTGCTGGCGGAGGGAAATTACCTCTGGCACATCTTCTCCTGGAAGCTGGTTCCCTGTCTGGAGGGCGGCGGCGCCCGGGACGCCCTGGCGGCCCTGCCCGCTGGGAAGGCCTATCTCTTTTATGAGGGAAAGTGGAACGGCCTTCCCTACGTGAAGCCGGTGGAGCTGCCCTTGGCGGCGAACTTTTTTGAGGACCTCCACGACGTCTACCTGGTGGACAAGGATTTCACCTGGACCTATGTCCACACCCATGAGGAGGCCTGCGGGCCCTACTTCTGCCGGGCCGGGACGTAAAAAATGCCGCGCCGCCGGAATCATCTGCGCAAAAAAGGACTTCGGAATCCCTTCCGAAGTCCTTTTATTGTCTCTCAAAAATCCGGTTACGCCTTCTTGGCGATCTCGGTGAGCTGGGTGAAAGCGGCGGCGTCGCTGACGGCCAGCTCGGCCAGCATCTTCCGGTTGATCTCCACACCGGCGGTTTTCAGGCCGTGCATAAAGGTGGAGTAGTTCATCCCGTTGAGCTTGCAGGCGGCGGAAATGCGGGTGATCCACAGGGAGCGGAAATCACGCTTCTTCAGCTTGCGGCCGGTGTAGGCGTAGCTCAGGGACTTCATGACGGCCTGGTTGGCCACCCGGAAGTGCTTGGACTTGGAGCCCCAGTAGCCCTTCGCCAGCTTCATGATCTTATTTCTTCTCTTGCGCGTCATCATCGCGCCTTTGACTCTAGCCATGTTTCAAAAGCCTCCTTTTCTTACTTGTAGGGGATCATCTTGCGGATGGCGTCCACGTTGGTGGCGTCGGCATAGCCGCCGCTGCGGAGGCGGCGGGTCCGCTTGGTGTCCTTTTTGGTCAGAATGTGGCTTTTAAAGGCTTTGGCGCGTTTGACCTTGCCGGTCTTGGTGAGGTTGAATCTCTTTTTTGCGCCGCTGTGGGTCTTCAGTTTCGGCATGACGATTGACTCCTTCCGTGTTTTTGAACTTACAAAGTGTTTACTTGCCGGCCTTGGGGGAGAGGAAGATGGACATCATCCGCCCCTCCAGCTTCGCGGGCCGGTCCAAATTGGCAATCTCAACGCACTGCTCGGCAAAGCGGGTCAGCAGGTCCCGTCCGATATCGGTGTGCGCCATCTCGCGGCCGCGGAAACGGACAGAGACCTTGACCCGGTTGCCGTCGGCAATGAACTTCTGGGCATTCCGGAGCTTCGTGTTGAAATCCCCGATGTCAATGCCCGGAGACATCCGAATCTCCTTGATCTCCACCACATGCTGGTTCTTCCGGGCCTCTTTCTCCCGCTTGCTCTGCTCAAAGCGGAACTTCCCATAGTTCATCAGCTTGCAGACCGGGGGTTTGGCCTGGGGCGAAATCTTGACCAAGTCCAGATTCTGTTCCTCGGCGATGCGCAGGGCCTGCATGGGGGCCATAATGCCAAGCTGCTCGCCCGCGGAGCCGATCAGACGGATCTCCTTGTCGCCGATACTCTCGTTCAGTTCATGCACTTGCTTACTAATGGTCAAAGCACCTCCATCCTAAAAATCACAAAACGCGGACACCGCAAGGCACCCGCGCGACAACGAACCGCCGGGGACGGCAGCTCGGAAAAATCGTTCTTGACCTCTTCGCAAGTACGCTGGAGGTGAGGCGGATGCAGTCAGCCTTCTTTGTTTTGCCAAATCAGTATATCAGCCCCCCGCCGGTTTGTCAACAAAGATTTTTCTCCTTTTTGAATATTTTTCAAATCCGGCGGCAAGAATAACCTCTGAACTCACTGGAGGGTGTCTTCAAACCGGCGTCCTACCGGAGCGGCCAGGCGATTTCAAGACGCCCTTCGGAGGCGAAAGGAGGTGTTCTCAATGGAGAACCGGAACAACCAGAACGAGCGCGAGCAGAATCAGCAGAACAACCAGAAGGAGCAGCGCCAGAACCAGAAGGAAAACCGCAAGTAAGCTCCTCTTTTCCCAAAACAGGCGGCAGGTCAAAGACCTGCCGCCTGTTTTTACGCCTCCTCCTCCCGCTCCGGCGGGAGGCCCACCTCCGGCATTAACTCCCGGTCGACGATCCGGAGCATCTCCTCCAGCTTCCCGCATTCTTCCGAGGTGAAGCGGGCGGCCACCCGGTCCATCACCATCTCGATATAGTTCCGGGACACATTGTAGTAATCCAGGTACTTCTGGGTGACCTCCAGGTGATACTCCCGCCGGTCGCTGGCGGACTGGACCTTGCGGACGTACCCTTTTTTCACCAGGCTGTTGACCTTATAGGCCGCGTTGGGCGGGGAGATGCGCATAAAACCGGCAAACTCATTCACGGTGGGACGGCCCAAGGCCTGGATGGACTCCATGCAAAAGGTCTCCACGGTGGTCAGGCTGGCCTCCCGGTCCTGAAAGCGCCGGAAAATCTCCTGATAAAAGTGCAGCTTGAATTTCGAATACACGCTGTTGAACGCCTGCTCCAGCATGGCCCTTCCTCCTTCCGCGGCAGTTTTTCCTCCCCTATTATAACCGGGCCGCCGGAAAAACGCAACGGACGCTTTTTTACCCGATAGCAAAGGTCAGCTCCGCCGTCACGGCCGTCTCGCCGTCCACCCTGGCGGTGCACTCCCCCACGCCAATGGGGCCCTTCTGCCGGGTCAGGCGGCACTCCAGCTCCACCACGTCCCCGGGGACCACCTGGCGCTTGAACCGGGCGTCCTTCACCCGGCCCAGGAAGGCCAGCTTCCCCCGGTTCTCCGGCAGGGCCAGCACCGCCACGCCCCCCACCTGGGCCAGGGCCTCGATGAGGAGCACGCCGGGCATCACATGTTTTTGAGGAAAGTGGCCCTGGAAGAAGGGCTCGTTGACCGTGACGCACTTTACGCCCTTGGCCCACTGGCCCGGCTCGCCGTCCACGATTTTATCCACCAGCGCAAAGGGGTAGCGGTGGGGCAGGATCGCGGCAATCTGGTTGGAATCATACTGCATGGCCATCGCTCACGCCTCCCACTTTTTAAATAACAGGCAGCCGTTGTGCCCGCCGAAGCCCAGGGAGTTGGACAGGGCGCAGCGGATATCCGCCTCCCGGCCCTGATTGGGCACAACGTCCAAGTCACACGCCGGGTCCGGAACCTGGTAGTTAATCGTGGCCGGGAGAAACCCGTCCTTCAGCGCCAGGGCGGTGAAGATGGCCTCCACGGCCCCCGCCGCCCCCAGCATATGGCCGGTCATGGACTTGGTGGAGCTGACCGCCAGCTTGCGGGCGCGGTCTCCGAACACCGTTTTGATGGCGGCGGTCTCCCCCGCGTCGTTTAAGTGGGTGGAGGTCCCGTGGGCGTTGATGTAGTCCACTTCCTCCGGCCTCACGCCGCCGTCGGCCAGGGCCAAGGCCATGGCCTCCGCGCCGCCGCTGCCGTCGGGCCGGGGGGCGGTCATGTGATAGGCGTCGCAGGTGGCCCCATACCCGGCGATTTCCGCGTAGATTTTCGCCCCCCGGGCCAGGGCGTGGTCCAGCTCCTCCAGCAAAAGCACGCCCGCGCCCTCTCCCATGACGAAGCCGCTGCGCTCCGCGTCAAAGGGGATGGAGGCCCGGCTGGGGTCCGTTGACTGGGACAGGGCCTTCATGGAGGTGAAGCCCCCCACGGCCAGGGGCGTCAAAGCCGCCTCGCTGCCGCCGCAGAGCATTGCCTCGGCATAGCCGTCCCGGATATAGCGGAAGGCGTCGCCCACGGCGTTGGTCCCGCCCGCGCAGGCGGTGACGGGGCAGGTGCACATCCCCCGGAAGCCCGCGTCGATGGCCACCCGCCCGGCGGCCATGTTGCAGATGCCGGTGGGGATGAAGAAGGGGGACACCCGGTCCCAGCCCTTGGCCAGGCCCCGGTCATGCTCCTCCTCCGTGATGGCGATGCCGCCGATGCCGCTGGAGACAGAGACGCCGCAGCGTTTCGCGTCGGCGTTTTCCACCCGGAAGCCGCTGTCCACCAAAGCCTCCCGGGCGGCGGCCAGGGCGAACTGGGTAAAGCGGCCCATCCGCTTGGCCTCGGGCTTTCCGAAGAGGGCGCCGGGGTCGAAGCCCTTGACCTCGGCGGCAAGCTGCACCTTCATCCCGGCGGGATCATAGGCGGTGATGGGCCCCACGCCGCAAACGCCCTCCCGGACGGCCCGCCAGCTCTCCGGCACGGTGAGACCCAGGGGCGTGACGGCCCCCAGGCCGGTAATCACGACTCTTCGTCGTTCCATAGTCAAACCTCCCATTACATTGACATGCCGCCGTCCACGGCCAGCACCTGGCCGGTGATGTAGGCGGCGTTATCGCCGGCCAGGAACCCGACGGCCCGGGCCACGTCCTCCGGCGCGCCCAGGCGGCCCATGGGGATGCTCCCCTGGGCGGCGGAACGGGCGGACTCGGACAGGGCCGCGGTCATGTCCGTCTCGATGAAGCCCGGGGCCACGGCGTTGACCGTCACCCCCCGGGAAGCCAGCTCCTTGGCCAGGGACTTCGTCATGCCGACGATCCCCGCCTTGCTGGCGGCGTAGTTCACCTGCCCGGCGTTGCCCCGGAGGGCCACCACGGAGCTCAAATTCACGATGCGGCCATAGCGCTGTTTCAGCATCAGCCTGGAAACGGCCTTCATGCAGAGGAAGGCCCCCTTCAAATTGGCGGCGATAACCGCGTCGAAGTCCTCCTCGCTCATGCGCATAATCAGATTGTCCCGGGTAACCCCGGCGTTGTTCACCAGAATGTCGATTCTTCCAAACGCCTCAACCGCGGACTTTACCAGCGCGTCCACCTGGGCGGCGCCGGACACGTCGCACCGGACCGCCAGGGCCTTGGCCCCCAGGGCCTCCACGGCTTGGACGGTCTCCTGGGCCGCCGCCTCGTTCCCGGCGTAGCAGAGGACCACATTGGCCCCTCCCGCCGCCAGCTCCAGGCAGACGGCCCGGCCGATGCCCCGGCTTCCGCCGGTGACGACGGCGGTCTTTCCCTCAAACTCCATCATCCGTTCTCCTTTACCAGCCCTTCCAGGGCCTCCACGTCCGCCGGGCTCTCCACGGCGTAAACCGGAAGGCCGGGAACGGTTTTCTTCACAAAGCCGCTGAGGGCCTTCCCCGGCCCGATTTCCACCAGGGCATCCAGGCCCAGCTCCGCCATGCGGCGGATGGTGTCCTCCATAAAAACGCTGCTCTGGACCTGACGGACCAGCAGGGCGGGAATGGAATCCTCCGCCCCCTTCTCCCGGCCCAGGCAGTTGTAGAGGACGGGAATTCCGGGCGCTTCAAAGGGCACGTTCTGGAAATACCTCTCCAGCGCCTCCCCGGCGGGCTTCATCAAAGGCGTATGGAAGGGGCCGCTGACCTTCAGGGGGAGACAGCGCTTCGCGCCCTGTTCCCTCGCCAGGGACGCGGCCTTCTCCACCGCCGCCTTGTCCCCGCCAATGACCAGCTGGCCGGGGCAGTTGTAGTTGGCAATGACCACGGTCCCCAGGTCCGCCGCCGCCTCACAGGCCTTTTGCAGCGGCTCCCGGTCCAGGCCCAAAACGGCCGTCATGGCGCTGTCATGGCCTTTTGCGGCCTCCTCCATGGCCTTCCCCCGGAAGGCCGCCAGGCGGACCGCCGTCTTTGCGTCAAACACTCCGGCGGCGTGAAGGGCGGAGTACTCCCCCAAAGAGAGGCCCGCCGCCACGGCGGGGACGATCCCCTTCTCCCGCAGCACCGCCGTCAGCCCGGCGGCGAAGGCCACCATGCAGGGCTGGGTATAGCGGGTCTGGTTCAGGACGCCCTCCGGGTCCTCAAACGAGGTCCTCCTCAGGTCAAAATCCACCTCCGCCTGGGCGGCGTCCAGCACCTGCCGGAAGGCGGGATAGGCCTTGTACAAATCCGCCCCCATGCCGGGGTGCTGGCTGCCCTGTCCGGCGTATAAGAAACCGAGCTTCATGGCGCGGTCCTCCATTCGTTTAAAATCTGGTCCATCTGCTCTTTGACCGTGGAAAGCGTGTTGACCTCCCCGGCGTTGGCCCCGCAGAAGAAGAGACCGTTTTCCCAGTCCCCCTCCACGGCGGCAATCAGCGCCTTGGAAATGCAGTAGGGGGCGGTCTTGCAGTCACAGGCGGCAAGGCAGCGGTCGCAGCGGGTGATTTTCGGCTGCGTTCCCGCCTCCACCCGCCGGATCAGCGGGCTTCTCAGGGCCCGGCCCGGCATGCCCACGGGGCTCTGGACAATGGTGACGTCCTCCGCCTCCGCGTCCAGCAGAGCCTGTTTATAACCGGAGCTGGCGTCGCACTCCTCCGTGGCGATGAAGCGGGTGGCAAACTGGACTCCCGCCGCGCCCTGGTCCATGTAGCGGCGCAGCTCCGCCCCGCTCTTCACGCCCCCGGCCACAAAGACCGGGATATCCCGCCCGTACTTCTCCCGGAAGGGGGCCAGGGACTCCAGCACCTCCGCCAGCAGGGCGGACAGGGGGCGGGGCCGTCCCGCCTGAGCCTCCCGGGCCTCCTCGGGGGAAAAGCCCAGGTGCCCCCCGGCCAGGGGGCCCTCCACAACCACAAAGTCCGGGACCCGGCCATAGCGCCGGTCCCACAGCTTGCAGATCAAGGCGGCGGAGCGGCCCCCGCTGACCACTGGGGCCAGGGCCGCGTCCTCGTTTCCCACCTCCGCCGCCAGGCCCGGCAGATCCTTGGGAAGTCCCGCGCCGCAGACCACCGCGTCCACCCCCGCCCGGAGGGCGGCGCGCACGCTGTCGGCGTACTGGGCGGCGGCTACCATGACGTTCACCGCCACCAATCCCGCGCCCTTGGCAATCTCCTTCGCCCTGCCAATCTGCCGGACCAGGGCCCGGAGGTTGGCCTCCCGGGGATTCGTCGAAAAATCCACTTCCCGGAAGCCGCAGAAGGCGGCGGACAGGGTGCCCATGCCCCCCAGCGCGGCCACGGCTCCCGCCAGCCGCTCCAGGCTGACGCCGATGCCCATGCCCCCCTGGACAATGGGGAGCTCCAGGGCCTTTCCCCGGATCGTCACCGCCATTCCTGGTGCACCTGTTCCAGAACGGCCTTTCCGCCGTTGTACAGCTCCTCAAAAATCTGCCGCAGGGGCCGGATTTCGTGGACCATTCCGGCCACCTGGCCCATCATGACGCTGCCGCGCTCCACGTCGCCCTCCAGCACCGCCCGGCGAAGGCCGCCGATGGTAACGGTTTCCAGCTCTTCCAGCGTGGCGTTCCGCTTCTCCAGGGCCAGGTACTCCCGGGCCATCTTGTTTTTCAGCACCCGCACCGGCCCGCCGATGGAGCGGCCCGTGACGGTGGTGTCGCTGTCCTTGGCCTTCAGGACCGCCTGCTTGTAGTTTTCATGAATGGGGCACTCCGGGCTTGCCAGCAGGCAGGTGCCCACCTGGACGCCAGCGGCCCCCAGGGCCAGGGCCGCCGCCATCTGCCGTCCGTCGGCGATGCCGCCGGCGGCGATGACGGGCACGTCCACCGCGTCGATGACCTGGGGCACCAGGGCCATGGTGGTCATCTCCCCCACATGGCCCCCGGACTCCATGCCCTCGGCCACGAAGGCGTCCACGCCGTAGCGGCTGAGCCGCTTTGCCAGCACCGCCGCCGCCACCACGGGGATAACCTTGATTCCGGCTTCCTTCCAGGCGGGGATGAACTGGCCGGGGTTTCCCGCGCCGGTGGTGACAACCTGCACGCCCTCGTCCAGAATCACCTGGGCGATGCCGGCGGCGCATGGGTTCATCAGCATCAGGTTCACGCCAAAGGGCTTATCGGTCAGCTCCCGGGCCCGGCGGATCTCGCTCCGCACCCGGTCCGCATCCCAGGCCCCGGTGGCAATCATGCCCAGGGCCCCGGCGTTGGAGCAGGCGGCGGCAAACTCGCCGGTGGCCACGTTGGCCATGCCGCCCTGGATAATGGGGAACTCGGTCCCCAGGATTTCGTTTAATTTTTTCACAGTATGTCTCTCCCCTCACGCGAACTCAATCAGGCATCCTCCCCAGGTCAGGCCGCCGCCGAAGCCCACGGCCAGAATCCGGCTGCCGGGGCCGATTTTTCCCTGCTCCCGGAGCTCGCTGAGGACCAGGGGAATGCTGGCGGCGGAGGTGTTGCCGTATTCGGCGATGTTTTTATAATACTTCTCCGGCGGAATGCGGTATTTCCGCACCACCAGGTCGATGATCCGGGCGTTGGCCTGGTGGAAGACGAAGAAGTCCACGTCCTCCACGGTCCGTCCCGTCTTTTTCAGCACCTGGTCCACGCACCAGGGCACCGCCTCCACGGCGAACTTGAAGACCCGGGTGCCCTCCATGGAGATGAGGCCGGGCTCCCCCGCCCCCGGGCCGGGGAGGCGGAGCAGCTCGCCGCTGCCGTGACAGCCCATGATGGAGGAGATGGAGGGCCAGCCCTCCCGGCACTCCACCACGGCGGCCCCGGCTCCGTCCCCGAAGAGGATGCACGTCCCCCGGTCGGACCAGTCGATGCAGCGGCTCAGATTTTCCGCCCCCACCACCAGTCCGAATTTCCGGGGGGAGGCGTTCAGCAAACACTCCATGGTATGGAGGGCGAACAAAAAGCCGCTGCAAGCCGCCCCCAAATCGAAGCAAAGAATATCCTCCGGAAGCCCCAGCTCCCGCTGGAGCGTACAGGCGGCGGAGGGGACCATGGTCTCCGGGGTCACCGTGGCCACGATGCAGGCCCCGATTTCCTCCGGCGAGACTCCCGCGTCCGCCAGGGCCCGGCGGGCCGCCTGGGCGGTGATGGCGGAAAAGGTCTCCTCCCCGGCGCAGTGGTGCCGGGTTTTGATGCCGGTACGGCTGGAAATCCACTCGTCGTTTGTCTCCACAAGCTTCTCCAGGTCCTGGTTGCTCACCAGCTTTCCGGGCACCCCCCGGCCGGTCCCCCGAATTTTGATTCCGTTCATGACTCCTCCTTCGGGGGCACGCCCATTTTCCTGAATTTTTGATAACGCTTTTCCGCCAGGCTTCCACCGCTCTCCTTTAAAAGCGCCGCCAGGTGGCGGCTTAAGGCGCGGTCCAGCTCCTGGAACACAAGCTCCGGGGCCAGGTGGGCCCCGCCCTCCGGCTCCGGGACCACGTCGTCCACAATCCCCAGGGCCAGCAGGTCCGGGGCGGTGAGCTTCATCAGGTCACAGGCCTCCGCGTGCCGCGCCGCGTCCTTCCAGAGGATGGAGGCGAAGCCCTCCGGGGAGAGAATGGCGTAAACCGCGTTCTCCAGCATCAGCACCCGGTCGGCCACACCCAGGGCCAGGGCCCCGCCGCTGTTGCCCTCGCCGGTGATCACGGCGATGACCGGCACCGTGAGGCGGCTCATCTCCATCAAATTCCGGGCGATGGCCTCCCCCTGTCCCCGGGCCTCCGCCTCCAGGCCGGGATAGGCCCCGGAGGTGTCGATAAAGGTGAGCACCGGGCGGCGGAACTTCTCCGCCTGCCGCATGAGGCGCAGGGCCTTCCGGTAGCCCTCGGGCCCCGGCATGCCGAAGTTGCAGCGGATGCTCTCCTCCGCCGTTTTCCCCTTCCGGGTGCCGATGACGGTGACGGGCCGCCCGTGGTACAGGGCGATTCCCCCTAAAATGGCCGGGTCCTCCCGGCAGAGGCGGTCCCCCTTCTGCTCGAAAAAATCGGTGAAGAGGGCGCCGATGGTATCCGTAATATTGGGCCGCTGGGGGTGCCGGGCCGCGGCAACCCGCTCCGCGGCGGTAAGCCTGCTCATGGGCGGCCTCCTTTCTCGTGGAGCCGCAGAAGGCGGCTCAGGGTCTCCCGGAGCTCTCCCCGGGGGACCACCGCGTCCACAAAGCCGTGCTCCTCCTGGTATTCCGCCCGCTGGAAGCCCTCCGGCAACGTCTCGCCGATGGTCTGCTGAATCACCCGGGGCCCGGCAAAGCCGATTAAGGCCCCCGGCTCCGCCAGGATGATGTCGCCCAGGGAGGCGAAGCTGGCGGTGACGCCGCCGGTGGTGGGGTCCGTCAGGACGGAGATGTAAAGCAGCCCCTTCTCCGAAAACCGGGCCAGGGCGGCGGAGGTTTTCGCCATCTGCATCAGAGACAAAATGCCCTCCTGCATCCGGGCCCCGCCGCTGGCGGAGAAGAGGATCAAGGGCAGCTTGTTTTTCGCCGCGTACTCAATGGCCAGGGTGATCTTCTCCCCCACGGCGGCGCTCATACTGCCCATGAAAAAGCGGCTGTCCAGCACGCCCGCCACGCACTTCCGTCCGCCGATGGTTCCGGTGGCGGTGACGGCGGCCTCCGTGAGGCCGGTTTTCCGCTGGGCCAGGCGCTGCTTCTCCCGGTAGCCGGGGAAGGACAGGGGATCGGCGGCGGGGAGCTTTTCGTTCAGCTCCCGGAAGCTGCCGGGGTCCAGAATGGTACTGAGCCGGTAATAGGCCCCGATGGGGAAGTGATAGCCGCAGAGGGGGCAGACGGAGAGATTCCCCGCCACGTCCTTCCGCTGGCTCTCTCCGCCGCACTTGGGGCAGGCCACCAGCTGGTCCCCGGGGACGTAGCTGTCCCGGATGGCCTTCATGGCCAAAAGCCGGGCCCGGCGCTTGGCAAAGATGCTGCTCATGCCTCCGCCTCCTTCTCCTCCACCCGGCGGCTGAAGTCCAGCAGCTCCGCCAGGTGCGCGTCCAAAAAGCCCGTGGTACACCGGCCCCGGACGAATACAGGATGGAATAAAATCTCATAAGATAACTCCGCGTTGGTGGGAAAACCCTCCAGAGTAAACTCCTCCAGGCAGCGGCGGAGCTTGCGGATGGTCTCCAGCCGGGTGGCCCCGTGGGCCAGGACCTTGGCGGCCAGGGAATCGTAATAGGGGGACATGGTGCAGCCGTTATAGAGGCAGGAGTCCACCCGGACCCCCGCGCCGCCGGGGAAGTGGAGGAACTCCACCTTGCCGGGGCAGGGGCGGAAGTCCCCGTGGGGGTCCTCGGCGTTGACCCGGCACTCCATGGCGCAGCCCCGGATCGATACGTCCTCCTGCCCCATATCCAGAGGCAGGCCGGAGGCAATCCGAAGCTGCTGGCGCACCAGATCCACCCCGGTGACCAGCTCCGTGACCCCGTGCTCCACCTGGATGCGGGTGTTCATCTCCATAAAGTAGAAATTCTCCCCGTCCACCAGGAATTCCACCGTCCCGGCCCCCTCATAGCCCACGGCCTCCGCCGCCCGGACGGCGGCTTCTCCCATGGCCCTTCGCAGGGCGGGGCTGAGGCCGGGGGCGGGGGCCTCCTCCATCAGCTTCTGGTTCCGCCGCTGGACGGAGCAGTCCCGGTCCCCCAGGTGGATGGTATGCCCCTGGCGGTCCGCCAGAATCTGCACCTCCACATGCCGGGGGTTCAGCACCAGCTTCTCCAGGTACATCTCGTCGTTTCCAAAGCAGGCCGCGGCCTCCGCCTTGGCCTCGGCGCAGGCGGCGGGGAGCTCGTCCGGGCCGTCACAGCGGCGGATGCCCCTTCCCCCGCCTCCGGCGGAGGCTTTCAGCAGCACCGGCCAGCCCACGGCCTCCGCCGCCGCCAGGGCCTCCTCCACCGAGGAGACGGGGCCGTCGGAGCCGGGAGTCACAGGGACCCCCGCCGCCTTCATCAAATCCCGGGCGGCGGACTTGGAGCCCGCCTTTCGGATCGCCTCCCCGGAGGGGCCGATGAAGGTCAGCCCCGCTTTGGCGCAGGCGTCGGAGAAGTCCGCGTTCTCGGAGAGAAAGCCGTAGCCCGGGTGTATGCCGTCGCAGCCGGTGGCCAGGGCCGCCGTCAGCAGGGCGTCCTGATTCAAATAGCTGTCCGCCGCCCGGGCGGGGCCGATGCAGACGGACTCCGTGGCCAGCTGAACATGGAGGGCCTCCGCGTCCGCCTCGGAATAGGCGGCCACCGTCTCGATCTCCAGCTCCCGGCAGGCCCGGAGGACCCGGAGGGCAATCTCCCCCCGGTTGGCGATAAGGACCCGCTTCAGCATGGCCGGTAGCGCATCAGCGCCTCGCCGAAAGCCGCCAGCTCCCCGTTGGCCTTCAGCACCTCTTCGATGACGCAGTCGCAGGGGGCGGGAACCTCGATCATGGTTTTCATGGCCTCGATGAGGCAGACGGTCTGCCCCTTCTTCACCTTGTCCCCCGGCATGGCAAAGGGGGGCTGCTCCGGGGCGGGAGCGGCGTAGAAGGTGCCCACCAGCGGCGCGGTGACGGCGGGGGCCTCCTCCGCCGCCGGAGCCGCCGCGGGGGCGGCGGGTATGGGAACCATGGCGGAAGCGGCCGCCGGAGCGGGGGCCGCCTTTTCCAGTTCTATTTTAAAATCCCCCTGTGACAGCTTCAGCTTCTGCAAGCCGCTGGTGTCAAAGCGGGCCATTAAGTCATAAATTTCCTGGTTGGTCATACTCGTTCCTTTCCAAGCCCGCCGCCCCGCTGTCGTCAACGGGGCGGCGCTTCACGGAAATGTAGGTTTCGGCAACGCGGTTCAGGCCTTGTGGGCCTCCAGGTACTTCACAATGTCGCCCACGGTTTTCAGGGTCTCCACATCGGCGTCGTCGATGGTGATTCCGCTGGCCTCCTCCAGGGCCATGACCAGCTCCACCGCCGCCAGGGAATCCGCCCCCAGATCGTCGGACAGGGAGGCCTCCAGCGTCACCTGCTCCGCCTCGCAGCCCAGGGTTTCCACGATGATATCACGTACTTTCTCGAATTCCATTTGAGATTCTCCTTGTTTGTCGAAATATCAATTATTTTAACTAAAAATTTTTAATTAAAATAATTGAACTTATTTTACACAGGAGGCTCCCGGTTGTCAAGGAAAATTTTCACGGATCGGCTCTTCCCTTTTTTGTGAAAATCTTATATAATCAGAATGTTGTCCAGTACCATATCCGGGGTCTTTGCCCCGGCCTGTCTTTTAGGAGGCGTACATGAAAATCATCATCGTGGGCGCTGGGAAGGTGGGCTCCGCCCTGACCCAGCAGCTCTCTGCCGACGGGCACAACGTCACCGTGGTGGACCAGGACCCCCAGCTCATCGACAACATCATCAACATCTATGACGTTATGGGAGTCTGCGGCAACGGCGCGGTTTACGGCGTGCAGAAAGAGGCGGAGGTGGAAAAGGCGGAGCTCTTGATCGCCACCACCTCCAGCGACGAGCTGAACATCCTCTCCTGCCTGGTGGCCAGGAAGCTGGGGGCCAAGCACACCATCGCCCGCATCCGCAACCCCGAGTATGAAAAGCAGCTCCGCTTCATGCGGGACGAGCTGGGCCTCTCCATGGCCATCAACCCCGAGCGGGCCGCCGCCCGGGAGATTGCCCGGGTGCTCCGCTTCCCCGCCGCCATGAAGGTGGAGACCTTTTCCAAGGGGCGGCTGGAGCTGGTGGAATACCGCCTCCCCGCCGACTCCGCCCTGGACGGCCTGGCCCTGGCGGACCTGTACCGGAACATCCGGGTCCGGGTGCTGATCTGCGCCGTGGCCCGGAAGGGCGGGACCATCATCCCCTCCGGCGACTTCGTCCTCCGGGCGGGGGATAAAATCTACCTCACCTCCTCCCCGGACCAGCTGGCCCAGTTCTTCCGGCACCTGGGGGTCTTCCGCTCCAAGGCGTCCACCGTCATGATCGTGGGGGCCAGCAAGATCTGCTACTACCTCACCAGCGAGCTTTTGAACATGGGCATGTCCGTGAAAATCATCGACCGGGACGAGCAGCGCTGCATCCAGATGGGCGAGCAGCTCCCCAAGGCCCTGGTCATTGTGGGGGACGGCACGGACACGGACCTGCTCCACGAGGAGGGCATCGGCCAGACGGACGCCTTTGTGGCCATCACCGGCATTGACGAGGCCAACATTTTAATGTCCATGTGCGCTTCCAAGGAGTCGGGGAACCACTGCAAGGTGGTGGCGAAAATCAACCGGAAATCCCTGGTGGACCTGGTAAGCAACGAGAGCATGATCGACAGCGTGATCTCCGCCCGGTCCACCACCACGGAGCTCATCGTCCAGTACGTCCGGGCCATGGAGAGCGCCGAGGGCGCCAAAATCAAGACCCTCCACCGGCTGGTGGACGGGGCGGTGGAGGCCCTGGAGTTCGGCGTGGGGCCGGACGTGCCCTTCATCGGCGTGCCCCTGAAAAACCTGAAGCTCCGCAACGGCCTGCTGCTGGCGGGCATCGTCCAGCGGAACGGGAAGATTGTCATCCCCTCCGGCAACGACTGCCTCAGTCTGGGGGACGACGTGATCGTGGTTACCACGGACACGTCCCTTCAGGACATCCACGACATCTGCCGGGAGTAAAGGGGGAAGCGTCTTTTGAATTATC
Organism: uncultured Oscillibacter sp.; assembly: GCF_950073225.1. Taxonomy (NCBI): domain Bacteria; kingdom Bacillati; phylum Bacillota; class Clostridia; order Eubacteriales; family Oscillospiraceae; genus Oscillibacter; species uncultured Oscillibacter sp. Next base: position 10,257 of record NZ_CATMPS010000039.1, on the reverse strand, counting down.
AAATGATTGGCTTCGTCATCGGGCGGATTTTATGGACGGAGGCGGCGCTGCTGCTTCTGCCCGCCCTGGTGGCGCTGCTCTATGGGGAACCGGCCCTGCCCTTCCTGGGGCCCATCCTGCTTCTTTTGATCGCGGGCCTCCCCTTCCGCAAAAAGCCCAAGCAGACCTCCCTCTACGCCCGGGACGGCTTTGCCGTGGTGGCCCTGGCCTGGGTGCTGATGAGCGCTTTCGGGGCCCTGCCCTTTGTGATTTCCGGGTATATCCCCCATTGCATCGACGCCTTTTTTGAAACCGTCTCCGGCTTCACCACCACCGGGGCCACCATCCTCACGGCGGTGGAACCCCTGAGCCAGAGCGTGCTGTTCTGGCGCAGCTTCACCCACTGGATTGGCGGCATGGGCGTGCTGGTCTTCGTCATGGCGGTGCTGCCCATGACCGACGGCCACGGGATGCACCTGCTCCGGGCGGAGATGCCGGGCCCGTCGGTGGGGAAGCTGGTGAGCCGCATGAGCGACACGGCGAAGATTCTCTACGGCATCTACCTGGTTATGACCCTCATTGAAATCGTCCTGCTGGTCCTGGGGGGAATGCCCCTCTTCGACTCCTGCATCCACGCCTTCGGCTCCGCGGGCACCGGCGGCTTCAGCAATAAAAACCTCAGCGTGGGGGCCTATGACAGCACCTACTTTGACGTGGTCATCGGGATTTTCATGCTGCTTTTCGGCGTGAACTTCAACCTCTATTACTTCCTTCTGGTCCGCCGCTTCCGGGACGTGTTCCGGTCCGAGGAGCTGTGGGCCTACGCGGCCATTGTGGGCGCGGCGGTGCTGGCTATCGCCGCGGACATTCTCCACATGTACGAGTCCTTCGGCCAGAGCCTCCGGTACTCCTTCTTCCAGGTGGCCTCCATCATCACCACCACCGGCTACGCCACGGCGGACTTCAACCTCTGGCCCACCTTCTCCAAGGGAATCTTGGTGGTGCTGATGTTCATCGGGGCCTGCGCCGGGTCCACCGGCGGCGGCATCAAGGTGGCCCGGATTGTGATTCTGGCCAAGACCTCCTGGGGAGACATGCGGAAGATGCTCCACCCCAACGCCGTCACCACCACCCGGTTTGAGGGCAAGGCCCTGACGGACAAGCACATCCGCAGCGTCCACCTCTTTCTCACGGTGTACCTCCTGGTGTTCACGGTTTCCTTCCTGCTGCTCAGCCTGGACGGCTTCGACATCGTCACCACCTTCACCGCCCTGACGGCCTGCATCAACAACATCGGCCCGGGCCTGGAGGTGGTGGGGCCCATGGGGAACTTCTCCGCCTTCTCCTGGTGGTCCAAGCTGCTGCTGTCCTTCGACATGCTGGTGGGGAGACTGGAGATTTTCCCCATGCTGCTGCTGTTCGCCCCCTCCATCTGGCAGCGGCGGCGCATCGTTTGGCGGACATGACGCGAAAAGGACCCGAGACGCACGTCTCGGGTCCTTTTTTCATCCGTCCTTAGGCCTTGTTTGAAAAATGGCAAAGCGCCGTCTTTGGGCATCTTTTTCCGCCAATTTTCAAACAAGGCCCAGCCGCTTCAGCAGCCCAGCGCCTTGGCGGACTCCTCCAGCTTGGCGATGAGCTCCCGGAACTTCTCCGCCTTCTCCTTCTCGGCGTTCACCACCGCTTCCGGAGCCCGGGAGACAAATTTCTCGTTGGAGAGCTTCTGCTCCACAATCCGCAGGCCGTTCTCCGCCTTTTCCTTCTCCTTGGCGATGCGCTCCCGCTCCGCCGCCAAATCCACCAGCTCGCTGAGGGGCAGATAGGCCGTGGCGTTGTGGGTGACGATGCTCACCTGTCCCGTGAGATCCGCCGGGGCCTCCGCCGCGAAACGCACCTGGGAGGCAAAGGCCAGCCGCTGGAGGAAGTGGAGGCCCTGCTCATAGGGCTCGGGCGCGGCGGTGACCAGCAGCACCTCCGCCTTTTTGGACGGGGGCACGTTCATCTCCGCCCGGCGGGCCCGGATGGCCTTGATGGTGTCCATAACCGCCTCCATGGCGGCCTCCTCCTTGGGGAAGTTCAAAGCCTCGCCGTACTCCGGCCACCGGGACGTCATCAGGAACTTGTCCCCGGAGCCCGCCCGCTTGGGAAGGGCCTGGAAAATCTCCTCGGTGATGAAGGGCATGAAGGGGTGCAGCAGCTTCAAAAGCTCCGTCAGCACATAGCAAAGGACGTTCCGGGCGGTAGACTTCGCCGCCTCGTCCTCCCCGTTCAGCCGGGTCTTCGTCAGCTCGATATACCAGTCGCAGTAGGTGTCCCACAGGAAGTCGTAAACCTTGGCGGAGGCCACGCCGATCTCATAGCTGTCCAGGTTCTCCGTGACCTCCTTCACCAGGGTGTTCAGCTTGGAGAGGACCCACTTGTCCTCCCGCTCCAAAGCCTCCGCCGCCGGAAGGTCATAGGCCTCCAAATCCCCCAGGTTCATCATGACGAAGCGGCTGGCGTTCCAAACCTTGTTGGCGAAGTTCCGCATGGCCTCGCACTTTTCCGTGTAGAAGCGCATGTCGTTTCCGGGGGAATTTCCGGTGATGAGGTTGAACCGCAGGGCGTCCGCGCCGTAGGTTTCCGCCACCTCCAGGGGGTCGATGCCGTTGCCCAGGGACTTGGACATCTTGCGGCCCTTGTCGTCCCGGACCAGGCCGTGGATGAGGACGGTGCGGAAGGGAATTTTCTTCATCTGCTCGCAGCCGGAGAAGATCATCCTGGAGACCCAGAAGAAGATGATGTCGTAGCCGGTAATCATGACGGAGGTGGGGTAGTAGAAGTCCAAATCCTCGGTCTTTTCCGGCCAGCCCAGGGTGGAGAAGGGCCACAGGGCGGAGCTGAACCAGGTGTCCAGCACGTCGGGGTCCCGGGTCAGGCGCGCGCTGCCGCACTGTTCGCACTTTGTCGGGTCCTCCCGGCTGACGTTGATGTGCCCGCAGTCGTCGCAGTACCAGGCGGGAATCTGGTGGCCCCACCAGAGCTGGCGGGAGATGCACCAGTCGTGGACGTTCTCCATCCAGTTGGTGTAGGTCTTGCTAAACCGTTCGGGGACGAACTTCACCTCGCCCTCCCGGACCACCCGGAGGGCTTCCTTCGCCAGGGGCTCCATCTTCACGAACCACTGGGCGGAGATCAGGGGCTCCACGTCGTTGTGGCAGCGGTAGCAGGTGCCCACGTTGTGGCTGTAGGGCTCGGTCTTCACCAGATACCCCTGCTCCTCCAAATCCTTCACAATGGCCTTCCGGCATTCATAGCGGTCCATCCCGTTGTAGGGCCCGCCGTTTTCGTTGATTTTCCCGTCGTCTCCGATACAGCGGATGATCTCCAGATTGTGCCGGAGGCCCACCTCGAAGTCGTTGGGGTCGTGGGCGGGGGTCATCTTCACCGCGCCGGTGCCGAAGCCCAGCTCCACGTACTCGTCCGCCACGATGGGGATCTCCCGGTTCATAATGGGCAGGATGCAGGTCTTGCCCACCAGATGCTTGAACCGCTCGTCCTCCGGGTTCACGGCCACGCCGGTGTCGCCCATCATGGTCTCGGGCCGGGTGGTGGCTACCACCAGGTCGCCGGAGCCGTCGGTGAGGGGATAGCGGATGTGCCAGAGGTGGCCGGGCTTGTCCTGGTACTCCACCTCCGCGTCGGAGAGGGCGGTGACGCAGTGGGGGCACCAGTTGATAATGCGGCTTCCCTTGTAGATGAGGCCCTTGTCATAGAGCTCGCAGAAGGTCTCCCGGACGGCCTTGGAAAGCCCCTCGTCCATGGTGAAGCGGGACCGGGACCAGTCGCAGGACACGCCCATCTTCTTTTGCTGCTGGACGATGCGGTTGCCGTACTTTTCCTTCCACTTCCAGACCCGCTGGAGGAACTTCTCCCGGCCCAGGTCATAGCGGCTGAGGCCCTCGTTGACCCGCAGGTCCTCCTCCACCTTCACCTGGGTGGAGATGCCGGCGTGGTCCACGCCGGGGACCCAGAGGGCGGCATAGCCCTGCATCCGCTTGAAGCGGGTAAGGATATCCTGGAGGGTGCAGTCCAGGGCGTGGCCCATGTGGAGCTGGCCCGTGACGTTGGGGGGCGGCATGACGATGGAGAAGGGTTTTTTCGCGGGGTCCGGGTCGCCGTTGAAGCACCCGGCGTTCTCCCACGCCTCGTAGATGCGGCCCTCCACCTGCTGGGGTTCGTACACTTTCGGCAGTTCTTTTTTCATGTCGGTTTCTCCTATTCTGTGAACTTGTATTCTTACTTAATATATGCTATCGGCTTTCCGGTTTTTTCGGTGATGAAGGTTCGGAACTCCTCGACTGTGCCGCCGCTCAGGGTTGCTTTATCGTAAATCTGTCCATGCCGCTGGCTGAACAGGAAGACAAAGTAGTCCGCCGTCTCGCATACCTGTTGAACCGCCTCATAGTGAAATTCCGTCAATGCAACCTCGGTAATTAAGGTATAGCCTCCCTCCCTAAAAACGCTCTTTGCGGACGACGTGCCGGGCAGCATCCTCCTTTTTGCGAAGAAGGCGTTGATCTGATTCTTGGTCAGCATTATTGCGATCAAAAACACGCCGACGCCGCAGTTCATGGTGTCCCGAAGGGTCCAAGGTTCGCCCAGCAGCCGCTCCGCAGCAACCAGCAGAGCCGCCAGTACCACGACGCACCAGCCTAATATGAGGCCTATCCGGTTCCACTTTTTATGGATCGTCTTGCGCAGCGCTCGGGCCATAGCGGCCAAGCCCTTTTGATCGTATCTTGTCTCAAACTGAAATTCCATCGCTATTTTATCCTTTCCACAGGCCATCCAAATTCCCGCTCCAGGAAGTCCCGGAAGTCCTCCTCCGTTCCCCCGGCTAAGCCCCGCTTCGGCAGAACCAAGGGCAGACGGTCCTCAAAAAAGAGGTAAAACCGTCCTTCGTCCTCCCAATAGGCGCTGATGGACGAATATCCCAGGCGGACATCCCTGGGACCCTCCCAAAGGACAAAGCACCCGTCCCCAAAGAATACAGCCCGGACCGGTGTGTCCGGCATGCCGGAGGGCGGGAAATCCCTGCCGGGCAGCTTTTCAGGCCGCTTTGGAGGGCGGGGAAGCGTCAGAAGCAGCCACCCGCCGCCGCCGATGAGGTACAGCGCTATGATCGCCTGCAAAACGCCCTTAATCACTCCGGGATCCTCCGCGCCGGTCCCATAGAGGATTACCGCGCCGCAACCGGCCAAAAACATTCCCAGGAGCTTCATTACGAGCCATAGTCCCAGGAATAGGCCATAGCCGCTGCGGGCCAATTTTTCCCGCTTAGCGGAAGCCAGCCGCCACGCCTTCCGGTCCTCCTCCACCAGAACCGCCCGCACCCGGAATACCATCTCAGCTCCTCCCAAAAAGAAAACCGCCCCAAGCCACCTGGCTCAGGGCGAATACAAATCCGCGGTACCACCTGAATTTCCCTCGCGGGACACTCGTCTCCCCTCTAACGGCGGGACCTCCGTCGCGGCCTACTCTCCGTTCAGCCGCGCCGCTCCGGGACGACTTCCCCCGCCGCCTTGGGGACGCTCTCACCATCCGCGTCCTCTCTTGGCCTCGGCAGGCCGGGTACTGCTTCCCTTCCTTGCGTTTTTATAGAGGCCAGTATACTACACCCCGTCCCGCCTTGTCAAGACAGGCGCAGAATTTCCTTCTTCAACCGGCTGATAATCCGCTTTTCCAGCCGGGAGATGTAGGACTGGGAGATGCCCAGCCGGTCCGCCACCTCCTTCTGGGTCTGCTCCTTCCCGCCCCCCAGGCCGAAGCGGAGGGTGATGATCTCTTTTTCCCGGGGAGAAAGCGTGCTGATGGCCTGGGCCAGCAGGGAGCGGTCCACGTCCTCCTCAATGGGCCGCATGACCACGTCCTCGTCGGTGCCCAGCACGTCGGAAAGCAGCAGCTCGTTGCCGTCCCAGTCCGTGTTCAGGGGCTCGTCGAAGGACACCTCCCCCTTCCGGTTGGCGTTTTTGCGGAGATACATTAAAATCTCATTTTCAATGCACCGGGAGGCGTAGGTGGCCAGCTTGATGTTCTTGTCCGTCCGGTAGGTCCCCACCGCCTTGATAAGGCCGATGGTCCCGATGGAAATCAGATCCTCGATGTTGATGCCCGTGTTCTCGAACCGCCGGGCAATGTACACCACCAGCCGGAGATTATGTTCAATCAGCTCCTGCCGGGCCGCCTCGTCCATGTTGGCCAGCAGCTCCGCCTCCCGCTCCCGGGTCAGCGGCGGAGGCAGGGTGTCGCTGCCCCCGATATAGTGAATCTCCTCCGGCTCCCGCAGTCTCAGCCGGACCGGCAGCCGCTCCCGCAGCCAGCCCAACACCCGGTTTGCCAGATGCCTGCATTCTTGAAACATTTCCATATCGTCCTCCCCTTCCCGCCGGGCCTCCCCACAGCGCCGCGTAGCCCGTGCCCAGCGCTGTGGGCGCCAGGGCCGCCGTCAGCCCCGGATACCGGATTCCGTTGATTTCCGTCCAGTCCGTTCGGATGGCCAGAAGCAGCCCCCCTTTCGTCCCCACCGCGTGGTATGGCATCAGCCTGGGCCGCAGGGACGGGGCGGCGGAACGCAGGGGCTCCAGCAGTTCCTCCGGGGCCCCGAGCCCCCGGAGGCGGAAAATTCGGACCGCCTCCGGAGGCAGGGCGGCGTCCAAAGCTCCCGGAGCCGTCACCAGCACCGCCCTCCCGTCCGGGGACCGGAGGCCGCTGCCCGTATCCCACAGGGCCGTCAGTTCCGCCGTCCGCCCGGCGATGGAGACCCGGACCGGCAGCAGCTCTCCCCTCACCCCGTGGCCCGCCGCCGCCCGGAAGACCACGGAGAGGACGGCGTAAGCCGCCGTCCCGGCGACGGCCAGCGCTTTGGCGTCCACGTTGGTGTAGAACACGCCGTTCACCGCCGGGACCCCGCCCCCCGCCAGAAGCCCTAGGCCCAGCACGCAGCCCGCCATGGCGCAGGAGACGGCGAAGAACAGCAGCAAAAGCCGCAAGAGCTTTTCCTCCCCGCCGTAGGCGATGAGCCCCAGCAGCACTCCCGCCGCCAGTTTCACCGGCGTCTGGGCCAAAAAGCCCAGCCCCGGCAGAAACACCGCCGCCGCGTAAGCGCCCCCGGCCAGGGCCGCCAGTGCGTAGCGCCCCCGCCGCAGGGGAAGCCCCGCCAGCCGGGCCGCGCAGAGGAGGAGCAGGTAGTCCATCAGAGCGTTCAGAACAAACACGCTGTCGATATAAATGACCGTCACGCCGCCCCGCCTCCTTTTTCCAAGGGATATTATAGGACAGGTAAGCCGGGAAAGCGGTCGCAATCTGTGGGGAAATTCCGGGCGAAAAAGGGCGGCGGCTCCGCGGCGGCGGGGCTGGGGGCGGATATTTTGGGCGGAGTCTAAAATGAATATGCAGTCGGACAGTGGATACTGTCCGACTGATTTTTTATATTCAGGGGCATGACCCCAGAAAGGAGCACTCTATATGAGTAACGAAGTGAAAACCGAAGTGAAAGAAGCGAAAAAGGAAGTCAAGATTGATCCCGCATACCAGGGCTATGTTTTCCTTGGCTGGGCCTCCGGCCTGTTCGAGCTCAAGAACGGTGAGAAGCGGCCCTATCACAACATGTACGTATTTTCCCCGTCAGCGACTATGTATCCGACGAATACGAGGCCAGCGGCTTCAAGGCGGAGAAAAAGAAGTGCATCAGCCCGGACGTATGGGCGGGCATGAACCCCGGTGATAAGGTCCGCCTGTTCTTCGATGATAAGGGACGAGTAGTCGAGGCCGCCCTGGACGGCTGAGACAGCCCAATTTGGTAATCTCCGGAATGTCGTGATGATATGCCGTGATGCTGTGAAAATGGAAGACTACAGGGAATCCGGGGAGCCCGAAGGGCTTCCCGGACCCCCGGAAGTAATCACGGGGGTACTCATGACAAATAGAAGGGTGGACTACCAATGAAGTGTGAAGTACTCATAGACTGGCTGACGTTCTCTGTGAAGAAGAATGACCCGAGCGAGGTCATCCGGGAGTATCTGGGCCTGGACCCGGCCCTCTTCCAGGATACAGGCTATAGCCTATTGGGATATAACAAGGTTCTGCGGTTCTCAGATATCTGCGTGTGCTATGAGCCGAGAGAAAACAAGCATTTTCAGAACATGGGCATATGCGTCAGTATGTCCGGCAACGGCTGCCGGGCCTTTGAAACCATGTCCAAGCTGGGAGCGAAGGACAAGCAGGGCACGCAAAGCGTCGCTTTTCCGGCCTTATTCCGGCTTCTGGCGGCGGACGAGACTGCCAACGTCTCCCGCATCGACATTGCGTGCGATGATCGGGAGGGCTATCTGGACATGGAGCAGATTATCGCCAAGACCCGGGCCAACGCCGTCAACAGCCGTATGAGGTGGAAGGATATCCATGAATCCATCGACGGCGTAAACAAGGCCGGGGCTACTGTGTACATAGGCGCTCCTTCCTCTGAGTTCCGGGTCCGCATCTACGACAAGGCCCTGGAGCAGGGCGTGGAGGGTCACTGGATACGTGTGGAGCTGGTCATGCGCTCCGCCAATGCAAATGCCTTTGTGGAGGATATGACGAACTCCGAAAATGTAGGCAAACTGGCGGCGCAGGTCATCAACGACAAATTCAGCTTCATTGAGCGGGACGACAGCAATATTAGCCGCTGTACCGTCTGCGACAGGTGGCAGAACTTCGTGGACGAGCTGGACAAGGTCCGGCTCGTCTCCCGGGAGGTTATCCAGCACGGCGTGGAGCGTATCCGCGGCTGGATTGAAAACCAGGTAGGCCCGTCCCTCTATATCTTGATGAAAACCATGGGCATCATGGATATTTACAGCATCGCCGCCAGTTCTGCCGGGCGGATATCTGCCCATCAGGAGGCATTGATTCAAGACTTTCAGTCCTTATGTCTTGCCAGAAGGGCGGCAACACTGTAACACAATCAGACGCCGCTGCATGAAGCCAGGCTTAATTGTCTCAGCTTTTTTTCCAACTGCTCCAGCTCCGCCTCCTTCTGCGGCTGTTCCCAAACGCAACGGGTGATTTTGTACAAAAGTATACGCATTGGGAGAAGCAGTCGATAAGGAAATCAAAAACTGGATAAGGTTCTCGAACTTCTCCGTGAAGCTGTTCCCCACCTGCCGGTCAATAAGCTCCGCCAGCTCGTCCGAAAAGCGGATGCTCCGAATGTTCGGTTTACTCGCCATGCTTTACACCTCCTGCCTTCTCAAAAACCGCTCCACGACGTCCAGATAGTTCTTGATGCCCATGTCCCCGTCCATTGTCATGGCGAAGCCGAACAGCTCTTCCGGCGTAATCTCCCGGCCCATTGCCCTCCACCGTTCTGTAAGCCTGTTAAGACGGTTGACCATTCTCTCATCCAATTCATAAGTGACCGTGAATTCTTTCCGCTCCATGTTGTGCTCCTCTCTCCGGGCAACCACCCGGCCCCAAAATAAAACGTGTCAGCCTGCCGAAATCGGCCTCGGCGATTTCGGTTGCCTACCGTGGGCACAATCACTGTTGGCTGTCAAGGGTTGGAGCGGGAGAGAAAGCCGAAGAAACCTTCAAGCTCTGAGGAGCGGAAAGCAAAAATTTTCCAGGCTCTTCAGAACCTGGAAAAATTTTTGCGGCCCTTGACGGCCAACTGTTATTGTGCGACCGTCCCGGCCTCTCAGGCCGGGACTCCTTATTCTCCTCGTCTCCGCCGTGCGGTCTGTAACACACTCTCCCGCCCGCTGCCGGGTATCCTGGCGTCATTCTGTGTTACACTCTTTTTTCGGAAGTATGAAAATTCCTCTTGACATCCAGCGGCGGATATTTTTGAAGATAGCGAAAAGTTTCTCTTGAATTTTTGGGAAAGAGCTAGTATACTAAACCATAGCCGCCGGTGTGATGGAATTGGTAGACGTAGCGGATTCAAAATCCGCCGCCAGCGATGGCGTGTGGGTTCGAGTCCCACCACCGGCACCAGAAAAAGAGGTCAAAAAAGATTTTTGGTGAAAAAACTGAGAGATTTCAAGACCTCAGAGGCCCTTGGATAGTGAAAATCCAAGGGCCTCAAAATTTAGATTTTTCCCCACCTCCTATTCACTCAGGCAGGACTTATACTAAGCTGCAATAAAAAATAGCATTTTAATAAATGCTGTGATATAATAGACACGGTGATAAAATGAAGTATAAATTCAGTGCAGAACAATATCTAGAAATTAAATCAGCCCAGAAAACTAATCG
>NZ_CATMPS010000038.1:0-26728 GCF_950073225.1 uncultured Oscillibacter sp. | reverse complement strand
GGGCGTTGAGGACCGTGGCACAGGCGGATTTGTATTCCTCCGGGGTCAGCAGTTCCTTCAGCTCGGCGTATTCTTTCGCCCACTTGGGGTCATTCTGGTCAAACGCCCCGGCAATGCCGCCCCAGCCAACATAGCGGGAGAGAATCTCCTGTTCTTCCGGCGTGGCAAGGCGGCTCTCCGCCTCGATCTGCTTCAAGGTACGGATAGCCGCCACATTGTACTGATATTTCGTTTTTTCGCCGCCAACACCCAGGTTATCATCGGTGATCTGGAAGTTATGGCGTTCCCGGCGCGGCTGGCGGTAAGCTGGCGGAGTGGGCGGAACCACCTGCCCACCGTCAATCTCCACCTGTTCCGGCTCCGGTTCGGGGGGAGGCGGGGGAGGTACGGAATCATCCGCGCCCAAAACGGCGGCGCGTGCTTTGGCAACAAGGTCCCGCACCGCCTGGATGGACCGCTGGAGATAGGAATAGGCCGTATCCAGAATTTTCAGGCGGACAACATCATGCTCCGCGTCTACGCTGTGGATTTTGACGCGCTGTCCGTTCACCGTCAGCTCCATGCCCACGGGGATTTCATCAGCAGCCTCCATCCGTTGACGGTGTGCCGCCACCTCCGCAATGGTGTATTCCTCTCTGCGCTGGGCTTCCTCTATAAATTCACGGACAAAGGGAATCGGCTCTGAGCGGAAAATAGGAAACCAGCCCTTCATATCCAAGTCCAGCAGGCTGACGGTCCCCGCCTGGAAATCCACGCTGACGATCTTCATGCGCCGTCCGTCCATGGTCAGTTCCATGCCCAGGGGGATGAACTCCGCCGCACTCCGCTCCTTGATGATCTCATAGGGCGCGTCCGGGCCGCGTTCGGGGTCAGGCCGGGCCAGAACCACACTATGACCATGTTCCAGCAGGTCCGTCAATGCGGACTGCCAGCCCAGGGAGGTTCCGGTGACAAAGGTGCTGCCCAGGCCGGGAATATCCCGCGTCAGCAGGTCCTTTCCCATGGCGGGGGCCGCTGCTTCGGCGTCCTTCCCGTAGAACAGCATATAGTCCCCCACCTGAACGCCGACGAGCTTATCCGGGTATCGGGCTTTCAGGTCCAGATATTCGTCAACATTGGGGGTGAGATCAGGTTCAGCAGGGGCGGCATCGGCCCTCTCCACCTGCGCCAGCATACCCGCCCCGGAGAGTTTCGGCACAGTCTCCGGCGCGGGAGGTATCTCTGTACCGGCCTCCGCCTGTTCCGGCTCCAAATGGTCCGCAGCGGTGACAGCCCGCGCCCAATCCGGCGCGTCCGGGCTGTCGGCATACCGCTCCGGCGCAAGGCGCGGGTCCGTAATCACGTCCTGATAACGGCGCTCCATGAGGTCCTCTACCAGCCACTCCCGGAACATCGGGAGAGAATGGAACGCGGCAAGACTCTCTTCGGTCCAAACCCCGTCAAAAGGCCAAATCCATATCCACGTCTCCCTGAATGCCGTCCACCCGACCGGTGTGGGAGTACTGCCACAGGTCAAAATGGTAATAGAAATCCGGCACGGTGCCGTACTCCGCCAGCCAGAGCTCATAGTCCGTCAGCTCCCGCAGATCGTAGTGCAGATAGCCCTGGGTCTGGTTAAAATAGACCGCCGGACGGTAGCCCGCGTTTTCAATCCGCTTGCAGAAGGCGGCGGCGCAGCGGGTCATCGTCTCTCCGTCCAGGCCGTCGGTCCGGGCCTCGTCCCCGGTGATGGGCTCCCAATCGAAGGCCACGGGGAAGGTAAGCGCCTGTCCGTCCAGAACCTCCAGGATATAATCCGCCTCTTCCTCCGCCTCCTCCGGTGTGATTGCCTGCGAGAAGAAGTAAACGCCTACCTCCAGACCGGCGTCCAGCGCCCCCTGGAGGTTTTTCTCAAAAGTCTGATCCAGGAACAGGCCGCCTTCGCTATAGCCCCTGTGGCCCAGCCGGAGGATGGCGAAGTCGACGCCGTCCGCCGCCACCGCCCGCCAGTCCACGTCCTTCTGGTGCGTGGACACGTCGACGCCCGCCTTGGCCCGCCGCCCGCCGAAGGCATAGGCAACCCGGCCCTTCTCATCCACGGAAAAGCCCTCCTTAGAATAGGGATTCAGGGGCATTCCCTCCAGGGGCGTCAGCACCATGTCGCCAAACCGGAAGGTGACGGGCTCCTCCTCCGCCTCGGGCGGGATCTCCGGCTCCCCGCCTCCGCGCAGAACCAGAAGCAGCGCCGTCCCGGCGACAATCAGTGCAAGAACGGAGATCGCCAGGGGCAGGACCGCCAATCCCGCCCGGCCGGGCCTCCTCCCGGCACGGGAGGGCGGCGTCTTCCGCTTGTTTCCGGCCGCCTCCCCCAGCGGGCGGGCGGACGTTTCCCGTTCCCTCAAATTCACTCCGGACAGCTCCTCGTTCATAGCGGTTCCTCCATGATTCGACAGTTTTCCCTATTGTATCACAAATCGACCCGTTGTACACAGCGGAATTCCGATTTTTACAATCCGTGGGACTGCCCGTAAGGCCCGGCGGCCAGGTGATCCGCGGCGGAATACCGGCCCGGCACGGATATTCTCCATAAATAACGGCGGTCAGGAGCGGAAAACCCGCTCCTGACCGTGTCTTCTTTCCTTTATTGCATTCCAGACGCTTCCAGCATATGATCGATCAAAATTCCATAACCTTTCGCAGGATCGTTCAACAGCACATCAGCACACATCCCCTCTGCCACAAAACTAGTTTGGATGAAATCAGTCAGCAAAGAAAAGTCGGGTCTTTCTCCGTTCCGTCCGCGATCTTGCAAGCGAGTTCATACATTTCGTCGAACACGCTCTCCCGGACAGTCCCCGCCGTGGTAATCATAACGACAAGGGGCTGGCGGCGGCTGGAGGTCGATTGCTTCATAACCTCGTAAAGGTTCCGGTCCTTGATCGCGTGGAGCTCGTCGATTATGACGGCGTGAGAATTGAGGCCGTCCAGGGTGTTTGAATCCGAGACCAGGGCCTCGAAAAAGGAAGCTGTCGCCGAAAAATAAAGGTCGTTCCTCCGCTTTTTGAGGACCGCCCGGAGCTCCGGCAATTGCTTGACCATGTTGACGGCTTCGGTGCCTTGTCTGTGGGACCCCCATGTTTTCACCCTTGAGGAGCCAATGGTGGGCCTTGTACCCGGCTTTCTTGAGACGCTTGTAAATCTCTTGGACATACCTCCACGCCTCGCCCATAATCAGGCCCTCGACATTTTCCAGGATCACGCACCGCGGGCGGAGCTTTTCCGCCGTCTCAATGAATACAAACGGGAGATCGTCGAGGGTTTGTTCCTTTTGCCCTTCCCGGAATTTTTTCGCTTTTCCCCACGTTTCCGCCCTTTTCCCGGCGACGGAGAACGTGGTACACGGCGGGGAGCCGTCCAGAATGTCCAACTCGAAAAGCTCCCCGGGAATCTCCTCGACCGGGAGCTGATTAAACTCCCGTATGTCCATAAGGTAGTCGTATTTTGGGGCGTGGTTCCTCACATAGACCTCATTCATACGGGGATCAATTTCCACGCACCCGAGAACGTCGCACCCGGCGAGCTTGTAGCCCATAGTCGACCCGCCGCCGCAAGCGAAACACGAAAACACTTTTAACCCGTTCTTTTCCCTCGGATAGTCTGAAAATCTCCATTTCCAATCCGTCGATTTTTCCGGCTTGAATTGCTCCCCTCCCGGCGTCAAATCAAATATAGAGAGGTTTTCCACGAAATCACTCCCCGGCCTCCAGGTCACAAGAGCGGGTTTCGCTCCTGGAGACCTTGATCTTGCCCTTGCTGGTAATGGAGAATTTCGCTTTACACTGTCCCCGGATATTGAGGGACGCCGAGGAAATCGGTCCCCGGGCGATCAGCTCCACCACGCGCTCCAGGAGTTCGATCGCGCCGTCCCCGGCGATAGGCTTAAAGCCGAGGTCCTCGGCTCCCTCGCCGAAAAGACGGTTGACGCGGCTCTGTGCGTCCTCGATCTGTTCAGCGATACGGCGGGCCGTCCGGGCGCTCGGGCAGGAACAAACCTCCGTCACGGTCTCGTCCGCCGCCGTCTGGGACGGATGGGGGCCCACCTCCTGGAGCTGGCCGCAATACCTACACGCCCCGGTCGTAACGGCAAAGGCGACGCCGATCTCCGGCTTTCGGTTCTCCACGGCCTCCGGGCAGTCACAAACACGGGTTGCGGCGGCGTTAGCCGTTTTCTGTGTAGGGTAACCGCCGCCCTTTGCGCCCTCCAGGGTAACGCCCCACTCCCGCCCGCAATAGTTACATTTGCCGAGGGTGAAGGAGCCGACCTCCTCGTCCTCCTGGGCGGCGGGCGGTTCCGCCTCGCTGTCCTCGGGCGGAGGCTCCTCTCCGGGCGAATCGTCCTCCGCCGCGGCGATCCCCTCCAGGTATGCGGAGAGGTCCCGCTCCTCCTGGAGCAACCGTTCCTCCTCAATATCAAGATTGTTTGATACCTTTGTTTCGGCGTCAAAATTAGCAATCTCGCCGCGGCGGGAGCGGATCGCCGTGAGCTTTTCCCGGGCGTGGTCTGCTGTGGTAGGTGCCGGGGCTCCGGCGTCCTCTAGGGCGTGGCGGAGGTCTGTCTCCTCTCTTTGTCAATTACAATCGACATATTGCTCCCTCCAAAAGGGCCTGGACGTGACTCGCGCCCAGGCCCATTGTTCATTCATCCGCACAGGCCCATGCGGTGAAGCTCCAGATACACGCCGTCGTGAGCCACATCCTCGCAGACCACATCGGCCAGGGCCTTCAGCTCATCGCAGGCGTTCCCCATGGCCACGCTGACCCCGGCCCGTTCCAGCATGGCTGCGTCGTTCATGCTGTCTCCAAAGGCAACCGCATCCGCGGGAGTGGCCCCGAAGCGGCGGCAGACCAGCTCGATGCCCCGGCCCTTGTCGACGCTCTTGGGGATAATCTCGCCATTGAAACAGGCGGTGCTTGCGCCGTAGGGATGCACTACGAAGTCGAAACGGTCCCCCAACACCTCACGGGCCTTGCGGACGGAATCCAGGTCCCGGCTGGTAAAGCACAGCTTGTAGGCGCCCTGTTTGGGATACTCCTCATATTTCCGAATACGCAGGCCAGACTCAATTTCCTTCTGCATCCGAATCAGCTCAGAGTTCTGAGGGTCGGGGGATACGCTGCGCAGGAGCTCCTCCATCTGGGGGTCGGTGTAGATGCCGTCCGGGGTTTCGATGCGGCAGAACACGCCTTCGCTGTGGAAGACCGAGAGACATTCCTGCACCACTTCTTCCGGGAGGAGGCTGTCGAATAGCACCTGATCTCCCACCGACACGTAGGCCCCCGCACTTGCAATAATACCGTCAAACCCGATGTCCAGAATGTCCCGGCCAATAATGGGGAGGTTTCGGCCGGTACACAGGAAAGCCAGATGTCCCTTGGACCGCACCTGCCGGATTGCCTGCCTGACCTTGGGAGAGGGGGCGGACAGTGCGGCTACCAGAGTGCCGTCAATGTCCAGGAATATCAACTTTCTGTCCATACCATCACGCCTTTTTCATTTCCGCGATTTTCGTCTCGGGGCTCATCGCTCCGGCAGTCTCCTTCTCCAGAGCCAGTCCGCCGGCGGGGTCTGTAAAGAGCATGGGAATGGAGGTCCCGAAGCCCGCCTTTTTAATCTGCGCCAGGTCAAACTTAATCAGGAGCTGCCCCTTGCGCACGGTATCGCCGTTTTTCACATGGGGCTTGAAGAACTTGCCGGCCAGCTGCACGGTGTCGATGCCGGGGAGCACCGTGGTGCCGAAGCCCAGAGCGGCCAGATTCGTGAGATAGACCACCATGCCGCCCAGAGCACCGCCGATGCAGCCGCCGATCAGGGGGTAGCGGCAGCGCAGGTTCACGCCGAAGATGGCGGGTTCCGTAATGCCGAAGAGGACGGAGACAAAGCTGGGGATGCAGATTTCGCGAATCTTGAGATTGTCCCGGTGGCGGACCAGATAGCCCGGCACCGCGCCGCCCTGGGCATGGTCCACTATATTCTCAGCGGAAAGGGCGTCTATCAGTGCCGGGGCAAAACCTTCCGTCTGGGAGAGGGGGAAGCCTTCCTCATCTGCCCCGGAGAGCTGATCTACTACGAGGCGGACCGGGAGGAACCCTGGATTTACACCTGGATTGGGATGCAGGGAATCAAGATCAAGGGCTATCTGGAGCGGAGAAGCGGTCCAATTATGTGGAGGAAGCGCTGAATTTCATAGAGGGCGCTTTCTGCGGCCCCATTACCGTCCAGGACATCGCCGATCATTTATGCCTGAACCGCTCCTACCTTCATCGGCAATTCAAGGCGGCCATGGGCGTATCCGTCCAGGACTACCTGCTGGACCGGCGCATCCGGCAAGCCTGTATTCTGCTGAAAAGTACCGACCTGCCAATCCAGGTGGCGGCAAGGTCGGTAAGCTATCAGGACGCACTTTATTTTTCTAAAATATTTCACCAGAAAAAGGAAGTCACCCCCAGCCAGTGCCGAATGAGACACCAGAGGCGTTCACAAACTCCGTAATGCCGTTCCTCTATTTCTTTTGGGAAAACCCACAGACAAATATTCTGTCCCGCTGCCGATATGGAAATATAGCCAACTACGTGATGATAGTCCCACAGCCTCTGAGGATAAGAGTATAAATTCAGCGTGCGGGATTCCGTATCTTTAGAACGTCACTTCCATACCGTCATAGGCGGCCAGAATCCCCCGCTCTCTCCCCCATGACTCCAGCTGGTCATGGGTCATCCCCCCGTTGTGGCTGAAATGATTCACAACCTTCACAGTATGGCTGCCGGAGCAGCCCAGGTCATGGAGCTTTTGGAAAAAGGCCTCTCCGTCAGGCAGACCCATATGATAGCCGCCGGCCGTCTTTTTCCCCATAGTGGCGTCCAGGCTGATCAGGTCATACCGCTCCGCCGTTATGAGCGCCCAAGCCTCCGCGCTCAGGTTCACGCCGGTATCATGGCCGTAAAAGACTGTCTTCCCCGCTTTTTTGCAGATGTACACAAGGCATTCCTCCCGCTGGTCATGGTCAGCGGGCACGGCGGTGATCTCCCATCCATTGGCCCGGAACCGGTCTTCCCCGTGAATCACATGGAAGTTCACCACGCCGTCAATGGGATGCGGTTTGAACCGCTCAACCAGGATATGGGCGTCGAAGGCGTCCTTGACCGCCTGGCTGCCGTAGACTTCCAGGACGCCTTCCGCGCCGTGGCCGAAGTGCTCATGGCGGTGGATCAGGTCTGTGGGAAACCAGTGGTCCATGTGGCTGTGGGTTACCAGCAGCGTGTGAATCTTCGCCAGCTCCAGGCCGTACCGCAGGGCGTGGCAGTAGGTGTCCGGCGGGAAATCAATCAGCAGTTCCCCGTCCAAAACAGCCTGGGTGCGGGTACGCAGGTTCTTTCCGCCCCGCTCCCGGGCTTGGGTGCAGATGGGGCAGGAGCAAAACAGCGCGGGCCAGCCCTCGGCGGCGGCGGTTCCCAAATAACGTATTTTCAAAAAGCTCCCTCCTTTTGTCGTTTTTGTTCAGCCGCGGTCCTGACACGCGGGTTCCGCCAAGCGGTACCGCTCCAGGTCCATCTCTGCCCTCCCCTGCGCATGGAAGGAAATCCCGTCCGCCTCCTGCGGGGTGTAAAGGGTGGCGGAGAGAACCTGTTCTCCCCCGTTGACAAACACCTCCACGGAAAAGCGGTCCAGGATCAGGCGCAGCTCCAGCTCCCCCGCCCGGTCCCGCACAGGCACGGTTCTCCGGTGGACCAGATTGCAGGGAAAGCCGGAATACGTACGGTCCAGCGTCAGAAGATTGGGGCCGGACTGAAAACAGAGGGCGGTAAAGCGATGGCCGTCCTGCGCAAATTTCAGAGTAAACGTCCCATCCCCCCGGCACCGCAGCGCGATCTTCATATCCAGCGTCCGGCCGGATACGCCGGGCAGGGTCAGGGAACCGGAGAGCGGGACATTTTCGTAAGAAACCCGCTCCTTCCGCCACGCCTCCAGCTCACGAACGGGGCTTTGGATCAGCCGCCCGTCCCGGACAGACAGCTCCCGGGGCAGGGTAAGCTGTCCGAACCACTTCTGTCCCTTCGGGACATAGCAGGACGGCTCCCCCGCGGCCTGCATCCATCCGATCATGACCCGACGCCCGTCCGGCAGGAGGGCGGTCTGGGGCGCGTAGAAATCCAGCCCCTGGTCCACAGGCGAGATGCTCTGCCGGATGAATCTCCCGCCGCCGTCTAAACCGCCCAGGATACAGAGTACCTCTTGGCCGTTGTGAAACTCCGGGCCGGGAGCCTCCAGCTCCTGGGGAGAGACCAGCAGGGTGGATTGTCCGTCCAGGGAGAAAAAATCCGGGCATTCCCACATCTTCCCCCACTGGTTGGCGGAGCGGTCCAGCGCCCCCTCCAGCCGCCAGCGCTCCAGGTCCTCCGACGAATACAGCAGAACCTCCCCGCTGCCGTCTCCGGCACGGTTTCCCGCCACGGCGTACCAGCGGGAACCATCCCGCCACAGTTTGGGGTCCCGGAAATCCTGCGCGCTGCCGCCGGGCGGAAGCTGCTCCCCGGTGATCACCGGGTTGGCGGAGAGCTTTTCGTAATTCTCTCCGTTTCCCACCGCCAGGCACTGCGCCTGGACTTCTCTTCCCTCCTCCAGGCGGCGTCCCGTATACATCAGCAGATGCCGCCCATCGGGCGTTTCCGCCGCGGAACCGGAAAAGCAGCCGTCCCGGTCATAGGGCTGGTCGGGGGCCAGCGCGGCGGGCAGGCGCTCCCAGCGGAGCAAGTCCCGGGACTTGCAGTGCCCCCAGTGCATGGGGCCCCAGCTGGTGCTGTAGGGATGATACTGGTAAAAGAGGTGGTATTCTCCCCGGTAGACGGAAAATCCGTTGGGGTCGTTCAGCCAGCCCGTGGTGGGCGTCAGATGGAACAAAGGCCGCTCTGCCGGGGAGATCAAGGCGCCCATCCTCGCCTCATAAGCCCTTGCCCTCCTTAACTGCTCTGAAATCATAGACCGCACCGCCTTTCTTCTTTTCCTCTATCCTACCAGGCTTGGCCGGACTTGTCCAGCCCGCCCTCACTCAGGAGAATATTCTTTGATTTGCATGGGACGCAGTTTGTGGACGGCCGCCTTTCCTCTGCCCTTCAGCGCCAGCGTCCGTCCCTCGCTCTCCGGATACCAGCGAACCGACAAAACCGCCTCCCCGTCATTTGCGAAAAACTCCAGGGCACTGGTATCCGCCAGGATGCGCAGATTCCGCAATTCGCGAACGGGAGCGGTCCGGCTCCCCCGGCCCCAGCCGCCCTCCCGGACGGTCAGCGTCAGCGCTCCATTCCCTGTCCGCAGGGAAACGCCGGAGAGGTCCAGGGACAAATCCCCTTCGCATATGATCGCAATATCGGAGAGGAGAGGCAGGTCTATCGTTTTTTCTCCCTCAAAGTCATATTCCCGGGACTCCTCACGCAGTCCCTCCAGCTCCGGGACCGGGTTCATCACCAGCCTGTTCCGGCGGCGTTCAAGTACTCGCGGCACCGTCAAACAGTGCTGCCAGCCTTGGGCGGCAGTTGGATTGGAATACTCCGCGTCCGGCATCCCCATCCAGCCTATCAGCAGACGGCGGCCGCCATCCGGGAAGGTCTGGGGCGCGTAGAAGTCAAAGCCAAAGTCGAAGGGAAGGAACTCCCCCAGCCGGCAGTCTCCCCGGAAGTCGCCAAAAAGCGGAAAGTACCCGGAGGCATAGACGTTCTCAAAGCCCGGTCCCTTTTCCGGAACCCCTTGGGGGGAAACCGCCAAAAACCACTGTCCGTCCATTTCAAAGAGATCGGGACACTCCCACATATAGCCAAAGGCCGCCGATGTGCGGAGCGTGTTGATATGCTTCCATTGGAATTTGTCCTTTGACTCGAATATCAGCGCCGTGCCCGCGTCTTCCACCGTCCGGGCCCCCAGCACCATGTAATAGACGCCGTCCTGCTTCCACACCTTCGGGTCCCGCACATGCCGCGTCAATCCGCCGGGATAATCCTTGGGTCCCATCAGCAGCCGTTTCCAGCCAAGACGCACCCCGTCCGGGGAATAGGCCACGGCGGTATTGTTCTCACGGCCTTCCAGAACATAATCGTAGTCTCCGCCGTGTTTGACATTTCCTGTGTAATACAAATACAAGCCGTCCTCCCCGCAGAGGGCCGAGCCGGAATACGCGCCGTGGACGTCATAGGGCTCGTCGCTGTACAGCATGACCGGGCACCGCTCCCAGGAGAGCAGATCGCGGGATTTGCAGTGCCCCCAAAACTTCACGCCGCCGTTGGCGTCGAAGGGCGCGTATTGATAGAAGACATGATACTCGTCCCGAAAACGGCACAGGCCGTTGGGGTCGTTGAGCCAGCCGGTGGGCGGCGCCAGATGAAGGCCGGGCCGCCAGGGGCCGCCCTTCACCGCCTGCCGTTCCGCCGCTGCGGTCAGGCGGACCAGATCCTTGTGCAGCGCATTCATAGAACCCCTCCTTTTCGCATGGGCCTATAGGCTTTCTTCCAAGCCGCCCGTCCTGCGGGCGGCTTGGAGGAATTGCCCTCTCATCAGACCTGGATTACCTTGTCCAGAGCCTTGCAGACGCCGGTTTGGATGGTCACGCTCTCATAGTCGTCGGAGTTCGTCACCAGCACCACCACCACATCGGGATGGCCAGCGGCGGCGATTTTGTCCCGGTCAAAAGCGATGAGTTTTTCACCGGCCTTTACCGTTTGCCCCTCCTGGACAAAGCACTCGAAGCCCTCGCCGTTCATCGCCACCGTATCTATGCCGACATGGATCAGCACCTCCATGCCGTCTGGAGAGGTGATGCCCACCGCGTGCCGCGTCTCAGCGACAGAAGAAATCTCGCCGTCGAAGGGAGCCGCTATGAAGCCCTCAGCGGGCTGGATGCCCACGCCCTGTCCCAGCACTCCGGCGGCAAAGGTCTCGTCGGGGATCTCCTCGGAGGGAATGACCGTTCCGGAAACCGGGGCGTACACCGCGCCGGGCCGGCACTCCACAGCGGGGAGCGCGGGCGCGGGCTGGATAGTCTTTTTCTCCGCGGGAGCGGCGTCCTTATAGCCAAACACCCAGGTCAGAGCGAAAGCCACACCGATGGAGACAGCGGCCATGATGATGTAATTGATAGGGTCATTGAGGCACAGCAGCAGGCCGAACAGGCCGGTCACGCCGGTGCCGCTGGCCCCCAGTCCCACCAGAGAGGCGTACATAGCGCCCGCCGCGCCGCCGATGGCGCCGCAGACAAAGGGCTTGAAATAGCGCAGGTTCACGCCGAAGATGGCGGGCTCGGTGATGCCCATGAAGCAGGAGAAGGCGGAGGGCAGGGCCACGGACTTGGTCTTCTGGTTCTTGCTCTTGAGGGCAACCGCCAGAGTGGCTGCGCCCTGTGCCATATTGGCGGCGGAGGCCAGAGGGAGCCAGTAGGTCACGCCGTACATGGACAGCTGTCCCATGTCAATGACCGTGTACATGTGATGGATGCCGGCCACCACAGTGGTGGAATACAAGCCGCCCATAATCAGGCTGCCCAGGCCCAGGGGGAGCGTGAGCAGGGTCTGGATGCCTCCAATGACCCCGTTCTCAATGGTCACGAAGATGGGGCCAATGATGGAATACGTCAGGTAGCCGGTGATAAATACGCTGGCCAGGGGCGTTACAAACAGGTCGAACATGGCGGGCACGATCTTGTGCAGGCGCTTTTCAATGAAGCACATCACCCACACGGCGATGATCACCGGAATGACGTGGCCCTGATACCCCACCAGGTCCACCTCATACAGGCCGAACCACACACTCTGCGTCCGCAGCACGCCCTGGGTCGCTACCGTCCAGGCATTCTGGAGGTCCGGATGGATCATCAGCATACCGATGACCGCGCCCAGATAAGGATTTCCTCCGAAGGCTTTGGCGGCGCTGTAGGCAATCAAAATCGGCAGGAATACGTATGCTGTATTGGCAAAAAGATTGGCGAACACATAGATGGAGCCCGAAGTGTCGATGTGAAGGAACCCGTTGTTCACCATGAAGTTCAGCGCCTCCATGATGCCCATCAGGAAACCGCTGGCCACGATAGCCGGAATAATGGGAACAAAAATGTCCCCCAGGCACTTGATTGCCCGCTTGAAGACATTTTGCTTGGCGGCCGCCGCGGCTTTGACCTCTTCTTTCGTGGCGGCGGTGAGTCCGGAGATGGCAATAAACTCGTCATAGACCTTATTGACCGTGCCGGTGCCCAAGATGATCTGAAGCTGGCCGGAGGCGCTGAAAACTCCCTTGACCCCGTCAATGTCCTCTACGGCTTTCGCGTCGCACTTGGTGTTGTCCGCCAGGACCAAACGGAGCCTGGTGGCACAATGGGCGGCGGAAACCAGGTTTTCCTTCTTCCCCACCTTGTCGTAGATTTCCTGGGCTACTTTTTTGTAATCCATCGTTCTGCTTCCTTTCACATTTTATTTTAGCTCCATGGATGGAGCAGAGGCACAAAAGGAATTCATGAATACGTATTCTCGAAAATCCTAAAAAAAGGATGCCGGAACGTCATCCTTTTTCTATTCAAGTGCTCTCACGGATCACCAGAGAGGCGGAAAGCGGATCATCCAGCGCTTCCCGGGGACCAGGGCGGTCAATGCGGTCCAGCAGCCGCGCCACGGCCTCATGGGCCATCCGGGCGATGGGCTGGGACACGCTGCTCAGCCGGGGATTGAGATAGCGGCCCATGGAGGTATCGTCAAACCCGATCACGCCGACCCTCTCAGGAACAGAAACCTCCAGCCGCCGGAGCGCGTCCAGGACCCGCAGTGCATAGATGTCATTTCCCGCGAAGACGGCTCCCCGCTCCGGCGATTGGCCCAGCCAGTCCTCTAATGATCGATTCATCTGAACGTCGTCCTGATAAACGACGTTCGCCGTCCGCGGGCCATAGCCTATCTCCACAAGAGACCGGCGGAATCCCACATATTTCCCGTCGTAGTCCTTTCCGATGAACAGGAAGCGCCGGAAGCCCCGTTCCAGCAGATGCGCCGCCACCATGGCACCAGCCTGGGCGTGATCCACATAGACTGAATCCAGGCCCTTGGCCCGGCGGGTGACGGTTACAACGGGCACATCCAGTTTTTTGACGTACTCCCGCCATTCCCCGCTGGTCTCCCGGATAGGCACCGCCAGTACGCCGTCTACCCGGTAACGCCGGACCACATCCAAATATTCCTGTTCGTTCCGGGGGTTGTAATCGCTGTTGAACAAGATGATGCTGTACCCGTTTTCCCGGGCCTCGGCCTCGATCCGTTTCGCAAGATCGGCAAAAAAGCCGTTGGAAATGTCGGTCACCAGCACGCCCAGCAGCTTCGTTTTGCTGCCCTGGAGTCCCTTGGCCAAAGCGTTAAACTGATAATCGTGCTCTCTGGCGCAGGCCAGCACCCGTTCCCGAATCTCCGGAGCCACTGTCATACTTCCGTTCAGCACACGAGACACCGTGGGCTGGGAAACATGGGTCAATTTTGCGATTTCCGTCATTGTAATCATATAGGCTCCACTAGAATACGTATTCTTTAGATGCAAATGAATTGTAGCACAGCTTTCACACAAAAATCAATTCATGGGTTACACAAAACTTTCCCCTGTATTTTATTGATATTACTGGAAATCAAGGATCATCATTTTGTGACCGCTCATGTGAAGCCAATCTTAGGTATTACTTTCGAGAAAAAAGCTGGGAAAAGCAGAAGGAGTGTGGTAAAATAGGGAGCATGGAGTATATAGACTTAAGGAAAGTAGGGAGAGAAGGCCTCAAGGAGATACGCAGGCAGGTCGTACAGCTCAAGAAAATGGGGAAAACCGGGAAAGAAATAGAGGAATTAACCGGCGTACGGCAGAATCGCGCCAGCGAAATATGGACCGCGTATCAACGAGAGGGTGAAGTCTCTCTGGAGCGAAAAAAGTATGGACGAAAGGCTGGAAGCCACAGGGTCCTTACAGCAGAAGAACAGGAGAATATCCGAAAGGCTGTGGAAGAGAAAATACCGGAGGATTTCGGGATTACCGGTAAGCTGTGGACATTAGGCCAAACACGGCAATACATCCAGGTGCAGTTCCACAAAGCCATAAACGAGCGAACACTGTCGGACTACATGAAGCGCTGGGGCATGAGCTGCCAGCGCCCGGCGAAGCGCGCCTGGAAACAGAAACCCACAGGCATCTAAAAGTGGAAAAGCGAGGAATATCCCGCTATTTCAAGACGTGCAAAAGCAGAGAATGCCATCCTCTATTTCATGTTTCACATCATTGATGTTCCGGTGGCGGAACACCTCATTTTCTCCAAGGGCGGTGTACTCCTGAGCGGCGCTGAACAGAAAATCGGTATTACGGTAGAAAAAACCATGCGTAGCTCCGCCGGAGGCCGCAGCTTTGTTTGCATCCTCCGCAGTAAAAACGCCAGGCTGGATTGTTTCCACAATCAGCCCCATGCCCTTGTTTTCCACCACCGTTTTGCCGTCATAGATGTCTTTTGTCTGGTAGTTGAAATGGCCGGAGAGGTCGATAACGTTGTCCCGGTTTTCACGCCAGGCTTTGTTTACTCGTTCCTCCATCTGCGTCCTGCGTTCTGCAATGGCGCCACCATGGACCTTAGCGCCCGGTTCGCCCGCGGCGGCAGGGGTGCTGCTGATATGCTTGACAAAAGGACCGTTGAACAGATCTGGGTGAAGCTGGCCCGTAGGAAGAATTGTTGGCATAGACATGATCCTATCCTCCTTTCTTTAGATTTGAAGATTTGAAATGAATAGACGGTTGTTCTTGTAGCAGTCTGTATACCGTGCTTGGAAGATTGCTTTAATTCATTTTTTCCATCCTATCTTTGCAAGAATCAGAGCGATTACGCCGGATATGACCGCCATGCCGGTCAATACATAGCGGACGATATTACTCAGGTCCAGAAAGCCGCCGCCAGTCACCGTTACGGCGCACCAAATCAAAAAGGCTGTGCCCGCAAGCATGATGAGGCTCAAAATCCTGCATATCGTTTTTTCAAAACGTACCTCTGACGTTATACCTGCATATCCACGCCCTGCTGATAGCCCTCCAAAATGCTGGTGTCAAAGGGTTTGCCCCAATCCCAGCCAGGAACGCGCTGGTGGACGTACTCACCCAGCCGGGCGGCCTCACTGTGGAAAATCTCATTCAGCGTCCAGGACGCGCTGAGTCGCTGCTCCGGCGCCAGGGACATCGTATAATCCCGGATGGCCTTGCTGATGTCCTCACCGTCGCTGACTCCATAGCCTTTTTTCATGTGATCCAACGCAATTTGCTTGATCTGCCGCACCACGCCTTCGTCCACAGGGACCATTTTTCGGTAGTCTCCGGCGTCGTTCAGGCTCATGCCGGGGGTGCCGTAAGGGTTGACATGGGGCTTCCCCTGCTGCCGCTGGTTCAGTTCTCCAATTCGCTGCTGCTGTTGATTCTTCACCATCTCCGTGATTGTCATGATAAAATCCTCCTATCAAAAATTGTTCATCAGCTTACGCGGCTCAGTCCCAAGTCAGCTTCGGCCACTCCACCCCCTGCGCGTTCGGAGAAAGCCCATCTTGTTCAACCGTCCATTCCTCCAAGAAAAACTCATATCCAACGCCGGACTCGTCCCGGCAGAAGAAGGTCCAGGTCAGCACATCCCCCTTTTGGCATTCCGTCGTGAGCTCCCCATTGCCAAAATAGTCACCCTGCGGCCACTCCGGCCTCGCAGCCGGCTCCGCCGAGAATTCCCCATCAGCATAATTGCTCTCCTCACCTCCCGGATTTGCGGCCAGCTCCGCCACAAGCTCCCCGTTGCGCAGGAAGCGGAACGTGTTGTCCGTTGTCTTGGGGACCTTCTCGAAATAGCCGTACACGCCGGTATGCAAATTTGAAATCGTAACCACCCCGCCGCCGTCTTTGCTTTGCTCATACTCCGGTCCGCTGACACCATAAAGGTCTTATTGGACCGGCAGCAGCATGGCAGTGTCTCTCAGGTCCCCCAGGCTCTCCTGACGCCGGGTCTCGCCGTTTTGGATGGCAGCGTCCAGGCTGACGATCCTGGAGCCGTTTAAGGGAATCTCCACCTTCCCGGTAAAGCTCCCTGTGCCGTCGTAAACCATCGGCGCCCTGCCCTTGCCGTCCGTGCTTCCCATAGAGGTCCAAAGCAGTTCCAGAGCGGTGTCCTCCGTCCACTCCTTCAGCTTGACGGTCACTTCCACGTCCAAGCCCCGCCTTTCCCGGTTCAGCGCAGGCGTGTAGCTCCAATCCAGGACCAGATTATCCGCATTTTCCAAATCAGAGCGCAGGGAAGCGACCTGCGCTTCCAAGCCGCTCACATTGTCCATGATACTGTTCTGGGCATTCCATACGTCCTGTTCCAAATCGGAAATCCGCCGACGCTGCCCAAAGCTCAATATCAGCAGGACCACACAGAGCGCCAGCGTCAGGCCCCGCGTCCAGTCCTGTTTCCTTTCCAATTTTCTCACTCCTGTCTCCATGATCTCATCGCGAATGGATGATGCCGTAGCAATAGGCCCGGCGGACGATCCGCCCGTCGTCCGTGCGATAGCCGTGATTCGGGTAGTCGTCCTTTCCAACAGACGCCTCATACAGCTCCAGCACCTGATTGAACTCCGCTTTTTTCAGCTCGTAGGGCAGATCAAAGCTCCGGGTGGGCAGGTTCCCAGCCGCCACGTCGCCGCTGAGGACCTGGGAATAGAGCAGGTCAAACAGCGCCTTCTGCTCCCGGCTCAGGGTGTCGTAGCCCTCCACTTCATCGCAGATGGGCACCGCCAAATCTCCATACAGCCAGCACCCCACCGGCGTGGGAAGCTCCATGCCCTCCCCGCCGGTGCGCAGACGTCCGGCCATGTCGGTGATGGACAGAATCGTCCCTGTCTCCGGCAGATACTCCACCCGGTAGGACGGCTGCATCAGCTGCTTCTCCGCGATCAGCGTCACGGCGCACTGGAGGTCCCCCTCCGTGGCGGAACGGTAGTACACGTATCGTTCGTCCGGGATCTGCTTGGCCCCGTCCCGCACGGGCCGGTCCACCAGCAGCAGGGGGCCCACGTAGAGGACGGGGGTCCCGGCCCGGTACAGCTCCAAGTCCCGCCCGGTCTTCTCGATCTTCCCGCTCAGGCGGATTCCCAGGACCCCAAAGCCAAACACCAGCACCCCCAGGCCGCACAGGGCGGCATAGGCGATCCACGGCGTTTTGGGCGGCTCCCGGCGCTCTTCCTCCAGCTGCCGGAGGTAGAAGGCCCGCCGCTCCTCCGCCGTGGCGAACTCCGGGGGCTTGACGCTCTCCCGCCGCCGCCGGGCCCGGCTCAGGGCCGCCCGCTCCAGCAGGAAGCAGGCCAGGGGCGTAAAGGGCATCGCCGTCAGCAGGATGCCGCAGATGATTCTGCCCCAATGCTCGCCCCGGAGGACCGACACCGCCGGGTCTGAACCGAACCGCCACCAAAGCGCCTCCAGCAGCTCCGGCGCGCACAGGGCGGCGGCGGGCAGGGTGAAGGTCAGCAGAAAGGCCAGGAGCAGCCATTTTCGTTTCATCGCAGTCTCTCCTCCCCGCAGGAAATCCACAGCACCAGTCGGCTGTTGGGCAGATAGTCGATGCGCACCGGGTAGGCGTACATCTCATAGTCCGTCAAATCAAACTGGAGCTGGCCCATGCGGCAGTCCACGCCGTCTACGTGGATGTTGAGGACCCAGCGGTTGTAAATCCCCGGCATGATGGGCATGAGTAGTCTGGACCAGCGGGGATTGGAGTACCAGGGAATGGGGTCGTAGCCCTCCCGGGTCTCCCGGCCCAGCTGGGCCATGGCGTTGTTCCAGGCGGTGTCCTCCTCCATCTCCAGGGTGACGATGCCGGTACTCCACTTCCCCTCCAGAACCAGCGGCAGATCCCGGGCATAAGGGACCAGGGAACACGCCGACCAGAGGGCCAGCGCCAGAGCCAAAGCCCAGGCGCCCCAGGCCCGCGCCCAAGGCGGACGGCGGCCGAACAGGCGATAGGTCAGCACCAGCCGCTCATAGCACTGAACGGCCAGCAGCGCGTCCAGCGCCAAATTCACCAGCAGCGGGGCCACGGAAGCGATGTACATATAGGGCCGGAAGGACCGCCCCAGAAAGGAGAACAGGTCCTGGAGCTGGTTTTCAAAGATGCCGCCCGCCGCCATCTGAAACAGCAGCGTCACCGCCGCCAGCAGGGCCGGGGCCCGCCAGAGCCGGGAGGCCGACAGCCGGGCCGCCAGGGCCTCCCGGACCAGCCGCCGTTCCCGGCGGGAGAACTGCTCCTGATGCTCCCGGAACCAGACGTAGGCGTCGTCCCACTGCCCCTGGTCCGCCAGCTCCGCCAGGGGCCTGAAAAATTCATTTCTATCCATGGCCGTCACACGTTGTTCCGGGCGACGGCGTTTTTCAGGACATCCTCCTCGGTGAAGGAGAAGGTGTAGGACACCTGCCCCTTGGTGTAGGAGATAGCGTTGACGTCCTCATTTTCGCTGAACTGATAGCCTTTCAGCGCCCCGTCCATATAGTCTTTTATCTCTTCCTTGCTCTGCCGGTTCAGCCCCAGCCCGGCAATGGAGACCGGAAGCCCGCATTCCTGCATCTGGGCCACCTTGCAGGAGATGGCGCAGATTTTTCCCTCCCGAATCTCCACCTGCTCGGAGGTGGGATTGTAGAGCCAGCAGGAGAGTGGCGCGCCCGCGCCGTCCTTGGGCTTGAAGGGCACCGCCGTATTGTAATAGGTCTTGGCCTCCATCACCGCACCGCTGTAGTTATATGTATAGAGAGACTTTCCCTCCGTGGACATGGTAGCGAGGATATAACCGTCCTCCATGAACTCCCGCACGGTCATAGTCCGCATCTCATAGGTTTTTTCGCCAATGATGATCTCCGCCTTGGCTCCTCCGGCCCGGAAGGTAAAAATTCCGCCGCAGATCAGAATCGCCAGGCAAAGGACTCCCAGAATCGGATGCTTCTTTTTCATACCAGTCGTTCCTCCTGTTATTTAGTGCTTGGTTCTGCGCTCCCCCCCGTATAGGCATTATTGCCTATAACGGTTTTCTCTCATTATAGGCAATAATGAATATAATTGCAAGGGGGGAGTGGAGAGAATGATTTCCTACGCGCCGCTGTGGGCCACCATGGAAAAAAAGCACGCCACCACCTACACGCTCCAGTTCAAGGGCGAGATCAGCAGCTCCACCATCCGGCGGCTGAAGGCCGGGGAATCCGTGTCCACCAACACGCTGAACGCCCTGTGCCGGATTCTCCGGTGCGATCTTCCCGATATTGTGGAATACATCGACGACGGCCAGGGGCAAGCTCCTTAAAACCGGCTCTCCCATAGCGCCATCCCGGAAGGGGCGGCGCTTTTCTCATTTTTCGGCCTTGTAGACCGGCGTGACGGAGCTGGTCATTCCCTCTTTCTCAAACTCGCTGACCGTAGCCGAGAGGCTGAGTTTACCGTCGGCCATGTTGCCCTGGTAGCTGCCGCTGACCATGCCGGAGTTTACCAGGGCGTTTTGGTCCGCCGTCTGGAAGTCGATGCCCATATGGGTGACCACCCGGTTTCCGTCCTTGGTAACACCCATGTACATGCCGGGCGTCTGCTGTACCGCCTGGGCATAGAACTCATTCAGCCCGGCTATCGTTTCGTCGTCCAGTTCTCCGTTATTGGCCTCCGACACTTCCTCAACGCAGGCGATCATCTCATCGCCTAACGCGGCAAAGTAGTAGGTATGCTCCACATTGTCTATGGTATTGGTGCAGACCGCCATCTGGAAATCCGCGTAGTCGTAGAAGCCGCCGGTGAACAGGTTCATAAAGTCATGGTCCGTGTACCCCCGGTGGTCGATGACATAGCCGCCGTTTTTATCCGTCGCCATGGCCCGGACGGTCTTCTCCCCGCCCATGGCCGCGCCGGCAATGCCCTGGCTCATCCATCCGGCGTAGTCCGCGAAGGCGGTTCCGCCCTCCCGGCATTGGGTCTCCATGGCCGCCAGCATCGCCTCGTTGATGGCGGAGCGGAAATCATACTGGGCGGCGGTGATGTACACCATGCTGTTTCCCACGGCTCCCTCGTCCCCCACGCGGAAGGTCAGGCCGGTCATCTTCTCCCGGAACTGCCGGTACACGGCGTCCAGCTCCGGGGCGGCTTCGCCCTCGGCCACGGGGAAAACGGTCAGCAGGGGGTTTTCTTCCTCCAGGTAGGTCCTCGCCTGCTCGAACTCCCCGTTCTGCAGGTTTGTGAGAAAATGGACGGTGGCCTCCTCCGCCGAATCCGCCGCCTCCTGCTTAGGTCCACCGCCGCCGCAGGCGGTGAGCGTCAGGCACAGGGCTAAAACGAAAAGGACCTTGATTTTGTGTAAGCGTTTCATGCTGCGTTCCTCCTTGTGTTCATCTTACTTTCATTATTTAAGAGACTGGCAAAGATGGATCTGTATTGTCATTCAGCTCCACCAGCCAGGACTCCGCCAAAAAATATTCAACCGGCATAACGGCAATCCGATCCTGCTCATAAAGGCCGCAAGTCTCCTTCAAGGCTTGCCGGCAGCCCTCCAGCTCACCCTTTTCATACCTCTTCACCGCTATCAGAAACTTTGCCGGAACCAGTGCCCGCAGATAGAGCTTTGGGTTGGTTTCTTTCGCTGTCTCCGATAATAGCTGTGCCTCGCCGATTTTGTCCCGGAGGAACCGGACCGGCGCAAAGGCCGGTTCCGTGCCCGCCTTTGTCCGAAACCGCGCGTTGAGTACCTTTATGCTCTCCCGCTTGAGGTTTTCGTCCTCCATGACAACAGCCATATAGTACATCAGGCATGGAGCCTGGATGCGGTTCGGCTGGTAATTCGTATGCGGCGCCCCCCGGATGGCCTGGGCCGCCTCTGCATAGCACCCCTGCTTCATACATGCGATGGCAAGATCAATCAGCCATATGGAAGAACGGGCGTCATAGCCCCTTCGGGCTGACTCCTCCGCCTCCTGACGCATCATCTCCCGGCAGACCTGAGCGGCCTCCGCATACTCTCCAAGAGCCAGCAGCGCCCGTACCTGACTGCCCGGCTGTAAGTCTCCATACTCTCCCGGGTCCGTTTTGCACAGATGCCCCTTTTCCCGGTATACATCGCAAAATTCCTGATAACGCTTTTCCAGGATTAACGAGTAATGACCCAAACAGATTCCCCCCAAATAATATTCCAAAAAAAGGAAGGCGCTTTGTACTGTGACCTTGCTGTACAGTACATAACGCCTCTTATACTACCCTATCATCAAAAATCCAACTCCGCAGGAACAGCAGCTGTAAAAGGCGTTAAATCATTTTGCGGATTTAGGATGCTGGTACGGAAGCAAAATGTCCCATGAGCACCTCACAATCATAACTTCTGTGCATCTGTAAATCTGCTCTTATAGGGCTGCACGGAAAGCGGATCCTGTTCTGGAATTGCTGCTGTTGGGGTAGCTCTGTTCTGAAGGATGACGTCCATCAACAACGGCAGCTATGAAGGCAAAATCCTGTTCTGAGGATTTTGCTGTTCTCCTGTAATAAACCGTTAGCCTTCAGGTGGTATTATTTCCGAATATGCTTATCGACTTAACACAGTACTCCCGTCATGCTCCACGTCAATATCTCTGGATTCGTTGCAATGCACGGTGAATCCCTGGCTCCTGAGCTGGATGCGGAGCTCTTCCAGGTATTCAGTGCTCGCTTTTGAGGTGGATTCCATTTTTTCAACCTCTTTTCATGTTAGCTGCGAACGATAGTAATATCGTTTTTCTTGCAATACGCCGTACACTCTCGAAGCTGGCCTTCAATGCTCTCCTCCCGCTGGTTGTCGGAGGAATAGCGAGCATAAATTACAGCTTTCATTGCCCTCCCTCCTTCAACATTTCCAATACGGCCTGCTTCAATTTTTCATTCATGGCTGACCCGGGTTCAAAGCACATCTCCACAAATTTTTGCATCTCCGGACTGTTGGAAAGATTCGGCTTGTACTCATATATCTTTCCCTGGGGCTGATCGGTTCGCCCGAAAATGTAGTCCAGCGATACATCAAAATAGTCTGCATAGCTCCGCAAAAGAGAAAAGGGAACCGCCGATTGACCGTGCTCATACCGGTTGACCGCCGACTGACGTGTACTCAGCAATTCCGCCAATTTTGCTTGGGATAAATGAGCTTTCTCCCGTAGAAGCCGTAAGCGCTCTCCGACCAGTTCCATCATGTACCCCCTCTAATAAGATGGTTTTATTATAACGCGAATATAAAATAATATCAACACCTATTTTGCGTTACCTCTGTCAAAAGAGCAAAAAAGCGTCCCGCCAGGGACACGCAGCCGCACAAAATTTTTGTGCGTTCAAGGGGCTTGGGGGATTCCCCAACAAGCGGCAAACAGCAGAGTGGGTACCACTCTGCATTGCTTGCCGGTTTGTATGATGTCTGTTATGAGCTTCAACAGCTTGTATGGATGCTTGCTATTTGCGGCAGCTTTCACTATAATAGAAGTATCACCGCAGACATCTTGTTTCGGGAAATATACTCACAGCCTGTAAAATAGCTTCAGGCAAGATAGCCGTTCATAAATCTAAGAGATATATTTTCGGAGGGAGCCGCATGACAAACCTGGAAAGAGCCATCAAGGATGGATACGCGCGTATCACCGGAACGCCTGGAAAAGAAAAAATCACCTATACTTCCTCCGGCAGCCATACGGAGAATTACAGCGACCCGGAAGAGAAGGTCCGCGCTGAATTTTGGGCGGAATTGATTTACCACTATGAATATCCCGCAGAACGCATCAAAATCGAGGTTACAATTCCCGACCGCCTTCCAACGGACAGAGCGGACATTGTAGTATTTCAGGATGACGAATGCAAACGTCCTTATGCGGTGGTGGAGTGCAAAAGGGATGGTGTGACCGACGCGGAATTTTCTCAAGCGATCGAACAGGGCGTTGGAAACGCAAGCTGGGTCAAGCTGCGGGCCTCTTACGCGGTCATTATTGCCGGCAGTACCCGCCGGGTTCTGGATGTATCGGACAAGTATGGCGCGTTGGAGCGGGAACAGAACATTGTCGCCGACCTGCCGAAAGCGTACGGAAAGCCCCAGGAGTTCCGTTTTTATAAAGGCGGCGTAAACGTAAAAGGAGAACCGGCCTCCGACATTGCGCCCATAGAGCGCGGAGAACTGATTTCCGCCATCAAAAAATGTCATCAGACCCTCTGGGGCGGAGGCCGCCTGTCCCCTCCCACCGCGTTTGGCGAGCTGTGCAAGCTTATCTTTGTGAAGATCAGCGACGAGCAGAAGCCGCGTAAAAACGGGCAGCCTTATCAATTCCAAATCAAGACCCATGAGCCGTCCTCCAAGCTGGCGGAACGGATCAACGTCTTATATGACGAGCAGAAAACCAAGGACCCGGACGTTTTTACGGAGTCCATCAAGGTGGATGACCGGGTGCTTCGCACAGTCGTTTCCCATCTGGAATCAATCAACCTGAATAAAACGGACCTTGACGTGAAAGGCGTCGCCTTTGAGCAGTTCATGGACGGATTTTTCAAGGGAGACTTCGGCCAGTATTTTACGCCGCGCCCGATCATCGAATTTATTGTAAAAATGATGGAGCCGGAGCACGACTGGGACGTGCTGGACCCAGCCTGCGGCTCCGGCGGGTTTCTGCTTCACGCCCTGGACTATATGCGCACGCAGGCCGGGGAATACTATGACAAAGACACCCAGGCGGTAGATTATTATAAATACTGGCACGACTTCGCGGCGGAACATCTTTTTGGAATCGAAATCAACGACGAGATTGCCCGGGTCGCGAAAATGAATATGATTGTCCACGACGACGGGCACACAAATGTCATCAGCTTTGACGCCCTGGAAAGTATGGACAAAATACATGCCCACAAGGCAGCTTTCCAGAAAAATAAATTTGACCTGATTCTTACCAATCCTCCCTTTGGCTCTACCGTCAACAAGGCGGAAAAACCTTATCTGGAGAACTACAGCTTTGGCAATACCTGTGATGCGAAGGGAAAAAAGAAACCCCGCAAAAACCAGAGCTCCGAGGTGCTTTACATTGAGCGCATCTGGGAGTTTTTGAAGCCGGGCGCCGGCAAGGCCGCTGTGATTCTGCCCGACGGAATCCTTACCAACAGTTCCACCCAGTATGTGCGCGATTTCATTCTGGAGCGTTTCCAGCTTTTGGCGGTCGTGAGCCTGCCGCAGTGCGCCTTCGCCCATTTTGGAGCGGGCGTAAAGGCCTCCATCCTTTTTCTGCGAAAGCGGAAAGGAAGCGAAAAGCCGGACGAGAACGAGGCGATTTTCATGGCCGCACCGGAGCAGATCGGCTATGACGCCACGGGGCGGCAGACCGAGTCGCAGTTAGAGGAAGTCATTGCACAGTACAAGAAATTTCAGGAGGACCCGGCCCCTTTTTTTGCCTGACCCCCGGCGAGGATGAGCTTTGTGTTTTCGCAGTAAAACGGGGGAATTTAGACGGACGGATTGATTCGCATTTTTACTTACCACAATTCCAGAGAATTGTTAATAAGATTAAATCTATACCACACACAAGAATCGGAGAGATAGCAGTCTTTTCTCATGAATCAACAGATTTTTCTGAATTTCCTGACGGGAAATTTCAGTATTTGGAGATTTCCGGGGTTTCCTTGGGTACAAATACCTATGTAACAACTCTGACAAGTGTTGACAATGCTCCAAGCAGAGCAAAGTTGAAAACTAGGGTGGGGAATATCGTTATTTCGACAACGCGCCCTCACAGAGGAGCGGTTGTACAGATTAATACCCCTAACATAATTGCGTCTACGGGCTTTTCCGTTATTTGTGAAATCGACGGAAGAATAAATGAAGAATGGTTCTTATATTCATTACTCAGCAATAGTATATTGCAACAAATGCTACAGCGAAGTAGTGGAGGCAATTATCCTGCAATAGTGGAAGATGAGATAAAAAAAGTATTTTTACCTCTCGTGGATGAAAAAAAGCAGCTAGAAATGGTAAAAATGCTTAAACAAAATCTGGATGAGCTCAAAAAAAAGTGTGCGCAGGCAAACTCCATATTTATTGAAGCTAAAAACCAAGTTTTTGAGGCCCTCGGGCTATCCTTTTCAGATTATCAACCATCTATTTTTAGTTATCAAAAAAGAACAGACATTCTTGAATACGGAATTTATTGCAATCCGCACAGCGCCTATCTGAACAAACTGTTCGAGAGTCTCCGCAGCAGCAAATGGTATGCAGGGCACCTTGAAGAATTTGTAGATGTAAACCCCGGAACAGACCGTTCATCTTTATCGGAAGGTTCAGCTGTTTCCTTTGTCCCTATGACGGCGGTGGAAGAAAAGGCAAATCATGCTGAATACAAGATCAAGAACTATCGAGACGTTAAGACAGGCTTCACGATTTTCAAGAAAAATGATCTGCTCTGGGCAAAAATTACACCATGTATGCAAAATGGGAAATCTTTTCTTGCATCGGATATGCCGACAGATATTGGCTTCGCGTCAACGGAGTTCCACGTTTTACGGCAGAAAAGCGATCAAATTTATATGCCGTATTTATGGGTGATTTTGTCCGAAGATCACATTCTGGAGGCGGCGCAGGGGATGTTCAGCGGCTCTGCCGGTCAACAGCGTGTGCCGGATACGTTTTTGAAAAGATTTCCCATGGTTTTGCCGCCGGTTGAGTCGCAGAGGGAATTGGCTGATGAGGTGTTTGTTGCTTTGAAGCAGGCAAATCAAATTCGAGAAGAGGCCGAAAAAGAATGGACAGCGGCAAAGGCAAGATTTGAGAAGGAGCTTCTGGAGGGCTGAAGCGGGACGGAGAGAAATAGTATTATTTTCCAGGGAACTGCCCTATAACGTCTTTGAAGCCGTTTTAAAAGATTTCCGATAAATGATGCAGTCCCCCCAAAATTGAGCCTTGAAAGTCTTGCGGCGCAAGGGCCTTGTGATTTCTAAAGGGTTACATAGAAGGCTGGGCGGCATGTGATCTCTAAGAAGTTTCTTCCAAACAAGCGCCTTGACAGGTTCATGGGAATCAGATACAATAGCATAAACAGAGGAACTATTGGCTGTCCAGTAGGCCCTGTGGTAATACTATGTAAGTAAGGAGTCTTGCCATTCAATCCCTAATTGTCAAGTTCAAAAAGAATAGGAGGGAACGCGTCTTTTGTAATTCGCAAATCAATTACGGAGGACAATGAATGGCAAGCAGGAAACCCAGCGACCATGGCACTGGTATTCCGCTTCACGAGGTTGAAGCTCTGGCTATGGTTCTTCTCCCGGAGATACAAAAGTTTTTCGAGAGCGAGGAAGGACAGAAGGAGTTTCGGGAGTGGAAGAAGCGGCAAAGCAAAGAATAAAGTCAGCGGCGGGGCATCTCAAGTGGATGCCCCGCCGCTTTGTCCCTCACAGGATATTGTTAATAGAAATGATAAATCCGAACCCATCCCCCACCTGGGATAAGGTAGAATAAGTTTCGCAAAAAGAAAAAGAGACATAGTTTGCAGAGCTCTGTTAGAATGAAGTAGCGACACACCATTCTGAAAGGAGACTGCAAACTATGTCCGAGAAGATTGTACAGCTAAATGAGGAAGTAATCAAGGGTGAGCTAAAGGAACTTGTGCGAGGCAGCGTGGAGGAAACGCTCAATGAAC
>NZ_CATMPS010000037.1:0-27610 GCF_950073225.1 uncultured Oscillibacter sp. | reverse complement strand
CAAAAAGGTACGGGCGGTTTTCCGCAATAAAGGTATGTCTGGCCAGCGGCTGGGCGGCATTGTTCCGTATGGGTATATCAAAGACGAGACTGGACAACTCGTAATTGATGAGGAAACCGCCCCCATAGTCAAGTTAATTTTCCAGCTTTGTGTTGAGGGCAATGGCACCGGGAAGATTGCGAGAATACTCAAGGAACGTGAGATACCCACTCCTGGTACTATCATCTTCCAGAGGACAGGCCGGGCAGGGAGATACCACCCCGATAATCCTTGTTTATGGCGTGGTGAGACTATATCGGGCATTTTAGCGCAGGACGCCTATTTAGGACAGACAACGAATTTCAAGTATTCCAAGCCCTCATTCAAGAGCAAAAAAATCGCCCGTAATCCTCCCGAAAAACGTATCGGCGGTATGAGGACCCGTCCTCCCTCAAAGCCGCGGCGGAGGCTATGCTCTGGGAGCTCCAGGAGCCCGCCGTCTCCTATTCCGTGGGATACCAGGAAATGACCGCCTCCGACTTTGACAAGGCCGAGGTCGGGAAACGGCTCCGCATGGTTTACCCGGAGATCGGGGAGACCGTGGACACGTTCATAACAGAGATCAAGCGGGACTATGAGGACGCGACCCGGTCCTCTTTGGTCGTGGCGAACAAGGAGACCTCGATCGCCTCCTCCCTGGCCGATATGGCGGACCGCCAACGGATAGAGCAGACCTACGCCCAGGGAGCAACACAGATTTATAGCCAAGCCCTGCAACGGTGGATGAACAACTGCCCACGGAAATTGCTTGGGTGGAAGTCGGCAAGCGACCTGTTCAACGAAGAGCAACGGGCAGCTTGACCGGCTGAAAGTGAATACAAATGTTCTAACCGGACGAGAAAACCCCGCCCGGTTAGGTTGTTATACCTATTTTGTTGTGATATAGCCTAAAAATGGTGCGGGCAGTTTGGTTGGTTGCCAGACCTCCCAGGTAGCGGCGGCTCTGCTGCCGACCGTGGAGGATTGCAGCTTGCAGACGGCGGTAATGCGGTGCATTAACCGTATGGAGCGGTTTTGGGAGAAGCGTCCAGACCATCGGCTTATGGAGATTGCAGAGGAGTTGACCAAAGCGTTTACCGAGGTCCGTCTGGCGGCGGGCCGGAGCACATAGGACGAGCTCCCGCCGGCGTAGAGTGTAGGGAGGTGATACATATGCCGAAACTGGGCCCGTTCCCCTTTGTCCCCAATATGGAGGACTGCCGTAAGATCGTAAAAACCGAGGGCTGTACCTGTTACATCATGGATACCTGCTGCCGGAATATGACCGCCGCTGACAAAGCTGCCGCGGATGAGCGAATCCTTCAGGTCTATGTGAACCATGCGCTGAAAAAGGGGATTTCCGGGTCCGCATAACGACGGGAGCCCGTCGGCGGGCTCTGATGGACAAGCCCTGATTTTGAAAGGAGCTGTTATGAAATGCTATGTGATTCAGTTCCGCGTCCACAACTGGGCCCCCTGGGAGGTTTGCCCTGGCCGGGAATACGACACCTTAGAGGAGGCCAAGGCGGCCCTGTTTGCCTGGCTTTTACCTGCTTTAATCAGTGCTTCCTTAAGGAAAGCAGGGAGAGAAGGCCTCAAGGAGATACGCAGGCAGGTCGTACGGCTCAAGAAAATGGGGAAAACGGGAAAGAAATCGAGGAATTAACCGGCGTACGGCAGAATCGCGCCAGCGAAATATGGACCGCGTATCAACGAGAGGGTGAAATCTCTCTGGAACGAAAAAAGTATGGGCGAAAGGCTGGAAGCCACATGGTCCTTACAGCAGAAGAAGTAGCGCGCGGCTTTTCCCCGAAAGGCCATCCTCCCGTACTGCCGGTGGAAACGAAGCGGCAGCGGGTCAATATGATCTCCGCGGTCAGCAGTCAGGGCAAGGTTCGTTTTATGCGCTATCAAGACACCATGAACCAGCAGCGGCTGATCCGGTTTATGGAGCGCCTGATTCGCGTTTCAAAACAGAAGGTGTTCCTGATCCTGGACAATCTGAAAGTCCATCACGGCAAGCTTGCTGCGTCCTGGCTGGAACACCACAAGGACAAAATCGAGGTGTTTTTCCTGCCGCCCTATGCTCCGGAATACAATCCGGATGAATACTTGAATCATGCTTTGAAGATTTCTGTTCATTCAAGCCAACTGCCCTATACCAGGGAAGATCTCTGTCATAAGATTCAGTCATTCATGAGGAAATTACAGCTTCGTCCGTCTCTTGTGTCCAGCTTTTTCTTCCATCCAACGCTTTCCTATCTTTATGCGCGGAAGTAATATCATAGAGCGGTTGCGTCAAAATTGAGATTTAGTCATGGAAGCCGGGAGCAACTCACTCCCGGCTTTCAAATGTTACAAAGCTATGACATTTCAGACCGCTATTTTGCCGATATAGAGGGAAGCGGTGATGTTTCCGTGATATTTGCAGTTTAGAATAGAAGTCAAGCCTTACAACTTGAAGTTGGATATTTTTTTGAGGAGGTGTACAATGCTGCCAAAAGGCGTCCCTGGCCGGCGGGACGCTGATTGACCTGGCAGGCGTAAATACGATGCTTTTCGCAGCCGCAGGAACCGGCTTGGCCGGCGCTGCTGTGATTCACTTTTTCGCTGAACGCCGATGAAAAATGAACAAGCCCCGTTTTTTTAACCATCTTATCGAAAAGCGGGGTTCTGCTTCCCGATCCGTTGTTTCATTAGAGAGCATGTTCCGGGTAAGATCCCCTAAAATCTGCCTTACCCCAAATCCCGGTGGTCCAGGGCCGCCAGGCCGAAGCGCACCGCCTGGGTGACGGCCTCCCGCTCCGACGCGTCCCCGGCGGCGTCCCACCTGGTCCGGAGCTCCCGGAGAAACAGGCCCCGGAGGGAGTCCTCCCCCGCCCGGGCCCAGACGTCCGCCGCCACCCGGGTGCGGTCCCGGACCTCCAGGGCGTAAAAATTCCCGGCCAGGGCCGTCTCCAGCGCCTTCGCATCCGCGCCGCCCTCCCCGGTCTCGCCGGTGAGGAGGATGCGGTAAAGATCATTGGCCGTGTCTTCCGGCAGCGCGGCCTCCACGGCGGAGCGGGGAGAGCGGCCCGTCACGTCCGCCTCCAAAACCTCATACCGCCGCCGGGCGAAGGGCACGAAGGTCAAGGAGACCGTCCTCCCGCCGTCGGTTACCCCCTCGTAAAAGCCCTTTTCCCCCAGCTCGTCAAAGCCCCGGCCCTCGATGCAGCCGGGCCAGGCGCAGAGCGTGCCGCCGTACCGCTTCGGCTCCCCCCGCTTATGGATGTGTCCCAGGGCCAGATAGGAAAGGCCGGAGGCGGCAATCTCCTCCCTCCGAATCGGGTTGTAGCGCGCCTCCGCCGGGTCGATTTCGCCGTGGAGAACACCCAGGTGAACCCTCCCGTCCTCCGGCGCGGAAAAGCCCGCCAGGAGGCCGCTTCCCTGCTCCGCGGAGGTGAACGCCGCCCCGTGGACGGCGGCGCCCAGCTCCGGCAGGTCCACGGAGGTCATGGCATTCTCCCGGAAAATGTGGACGTTCTCGGGCCAGTCCACTGTGACCCAGGGGCTTCCTGGGCCGCACCAGTCATGATTCCCCGGCGCGGCGAAGACCTGGGCGTTCATCCGCCCCAGGGCCTCCGCCAGAGCTTCGCCGGTCTCCCGGTAAGGGGCGGCGCTGTCAAAGAGGTCTCCCGCCAGCAGCACCAGCTGCACGCCGTGGGCGTTCACATAGTCCGCCAGCCGGAAGGCCAGCTCCCGGCTCTCCCGCCGCCGCTCCGCCGCCCGCCCGGGAGGAAGGGCGGCAAAGGCGCTGTCCAGATGGAAGTCCGCCGCGTGGATGAATTTCAGCATATCAGCCCTCCGTCTGCCACGCCTTGCAGACGTCAACCCACCCGGCAAAGTTAGAGGAATATTTCTCCAGCTCGCCGCAGGTCAGCTCGATGGCGCTGTTGTCGCTGCCCGCGGCGGGAAAGACCGTCTCAAACCGCTTCAGCGACACGTCAAGGTAGACCTTCACGTCCTCCGGCAGAGCGAAGGAGCACACACCTCCCACGTCGTGTCCGATGAGGCTGTGGGCCTCCTCATGGGTGAGCATTTTCGCCTTGGTGTGGAACCGGGCCTTGTATTTGCTGTTGTCGATTTTGGCGTCTCCAGCCACCACGATGATGACGGGCTTGTCCTCCACCTTAAAGCTCAGGCTCTTGGCAATCCGCGCGCCCTCCACGCCCACGGCCACCGCCGCCAGCTCCACCGTGGCGGAGGAAACCTCAAACTCCCGGATGCGGTCCTCAATGCCGAAGCGCTTGAAATAGGCTCTTACTTTCTCGATAGACATGTGTGAAACGACCTCTCTTTTGTTATCTAATATCAATCCGCTCCACGGAGGCGCACAGGCCCGTGGCGCTGTCCAGGGTGAAGAGGGCCCCCTGCATCTTGCAGGGCCCCTCCGGGTTCCTGTACCGCCCAGGCAGTCCTCCCAAAAAGCCCTCCACCGACTGCTGGGGCTCGATGCCCAGGACGGATTCCACAGGCCCCGTCATCCCCAGGTCCGTAATATAGCCGGTGCCCTTGGGATAGACCCGCTCGTCGGCGGTGGGGACATGGGTGTGGGTGCCCCAGAGGGCGGAGGCCCGCCCGTCCAGATAGTAGCCCAGGGCCAGCTTCTCGCTGGTGGCCTCGGCGTGGAAGTCTATCAGGGTGAAATCCGCCTCTCCCCGCTCCAGCAAACGGTCCGCCAGGGTGAAGGGGTTGTCCGCCCCCCAGGCCAGGCCGCAGCGGCCGATGAGGTTCACCACCCGGATGCGCACGCTCCCCAGGTCGAAGATTTCGCAGCCGTGGCCCGGCGCCCGGCCGGAATAATTGGCGGGCCGGAGAAGCCAGGACGCGCCGTCCAGCAGATTCCCAATCTGGGCCTTGCCGAAGGCGTGGTTGCCCAGGGTCACCGCGTCGGCGCCGGCGTCCCGGATGCGCTCCGCCTGGTCCCGGGTCAGCCCCACGCCGGAGGCGTTCTCCCCGTTCACCACGGTGAACGAGACGTTCTTTAATTTTTGCAGGGGCCGCAGCACCTTTTCCAGGTGCCGGAGTCCCGGCTCCCCCACTACATCGCCCACGGCGAGAATGTGATACAGCATAAACGTCCTCCAATCCAAGGACTATAGTATAGCAAAGATTCGGGGCTTTGCAAAGGGAAAAACGGCGGCCCGCCGGAATTTTTCCGGCAGGCCGCTTTTGCTTA
Organism: uncultured Oscillibacter sp.; assembly: GCF_950073225.1. Lineage (NCBI taxonomy): Bacteria > Bacillati > Bacillota > Clostridia > Eubacteriales > Oscillospiraceae > Oscillibacter > uncultured Oscillibacter sp. Next base: position 22,374 of record NZ_CATMPS010000037.1, on the reverse strand, counting down.
CCGCTGGTTCTGCTCCGCCAGCAGCTTGGTCAGCTCCTCCATGAAGCTGTCGATATCCTTAAACTGCCGGTAGACCGAGGCGAAGCGGACATAGGCCACCTGGTCGATGTTCCGCAGGTTCTCCATAACCCGCTCGCCGATGACCTCCGTGCTGATCTCCCGCTCCATGGAGTTCTGGAGCTCCTGTTCAATCTCCGCGGCCACCTTCTCCAGCCGGGCCACGGGGACGGGCCGCTTTTCACAGGCCCGGATCATGCCGCCCAGGACCTTTCCCCGGTCAAAGCTCTGGCGGCTGCCGTCCTTTTTCACCACCACCACCGGGAGGCTTTCCACCGTCTCGTAGGTCGTGAAGCGCCGGGAGCAGGAAAGGCACTCTCTCCGCCGGCGGATGCTGTTGTTTTCATCGGCCGGCCGGGAGTCGATGACCTTGCTCTCATTAAAGCCGCAATAGGGACATTTCATAAAGGACCTCCTGATTCTCCGCCGGGCTTCCGGCGGCCCGCGTCCGTACCTACGGGCACCTTCGGTACTTCCCGGGGCGGTTTCGGAGGCATCCCGGGAACGTTCGGGTGTATTATATCACGGAAATTTCAAAATTGATAGAATTTTGTCAAATCTTTTTCGAAAATTTTTCCTATTTCTGGAAAGCTTCTCCAGGAAGCGGCGCGCTTAAAAAACGGGCCGGTCCTGCCTGTCGAAGGCGAAGACGATATACGTCCCCCCGCCGATGCTCCTCAGGCGGGCAAAGCAGAACAGGGTGGTCAGGGGAAAGGGCTTTGCCGGGTCATAGGGCAGGGCCAGATACCGGGTTTCGCCCGATAGCCGGACCTTGGCGCCCTGGGCGCCCTTCAGCCTCTGGCGGAGCCAGGGGGCCCGAAAGAGCTGCTCTGGGGCGGGGGCGGGCTCCCAGTTCTCCGGCTCCTTCGCCCCCGCCGGGCGGACCTCTCCCCGGAGGAGGCGGCCCAGGGGGGCGGTGAGCCTCCCGGAGAAGCGGCGGCGGATGTGGCCCTGGGCCCCCTCCGGCTCCAGCACCCCCAGGCGCAGCTCCCCCCGGTCCCCCACGGCCCAGGCGCACCAGAGCCCATCCGGCCGCAGGGGGCAGCGGGCGGAGAACCAGGTGTAGAGCCCCTCCCGCTCCGCAGTCAGCTCCCCGGTGGGTTTGCCGTCCATCAGTAAGGGGAATTTGTCCATGTCCGCCGTCCCTCCCGCCGTTATAAAATAGAAACCCGCTTACGCCATTCTATGCGCAAGCGGGCGGGACTATGTGATTCAGGCCACGGTATAGCTCCCCCGGGCCAGGACCTTGACCGTCCCGGCGGTGGCCCGGACGCCCCGGCCCTCGATGGTCATCATATACAGGTGGTTCTGGGCCAGCGCGCCCCCGTTTGCCAGGGTGGAGGCGGTAGTCTCGTCGACGAGCCCCGGGTCCGAGGGGGAGACGCAGACGGCGCTGCCCACCCGCAGCATCACCTCGCAGCCGACGCCGCCGGTGAGGGTCTGTCCCTCGTTCAGGGTCACCACCACGAAGGAGGCGGAGACCCCGCCGCCGGGAAGGGCTTGTCCCGTCCGTTCAGCGATCCTCTGGTCCACACGCTGCATAAGCTGAGAGAAAAAGGTGTCGTTCAAATAGCTCAGGGTCACCAGGGGGTCCTGGGGGGAACCCGCCTCCGCCGCCAGGGACACGCCGCTCATCAGCGCGGCGCTGAGGGCCAGCAGGACCACGGCGCGCAGCAGCCACCTGTCTTTTTTCATATGTACCTCCTCCGTACGCCCTCCCGGCGGAAGGAACTTCCGCCGGGAGGGAACCTCAAACCAACTGGTCGTGGGGCAGCCCGAAGCTGACCGCGATGGCCGTGTCCACCTTGTTCATCACATTTTCCTCCACATGGCCCATGCGTTCCCGCAGCCGTTTTTTGTCCAGGGTCCGCACCTGCTCCAGCAGGACCACGGAATCCCGGCTCAGGCCGCAGCTCTGGTCCACGGGGAGGTCGATATGTGTGGGCAGCCGGGTCTTCCCGGTCTGGGAAGTAATGGCCGCCGCGATCACGGTGGGGCTGTAGCGGTTTCCGGTGTCGTTCTGAATAATCAGAACGGGCCGGACGCCGCCTTGCTCGCTGCCCACCACCGGGGAGAGATCGGCATAGTAAATATCGCCGCGCTTGACACTCGTATCCACAAAGTTCACACTCCGCCGAAAGAAGTACCCGCCATCGAAAGGGGAAGCGCGTCCCCCTTCGGTGAGGCCACTTTCATTCTCCCACGCAGTTTCGGAATTTATACGCCTCTTCCCGCAAACTTGCGTCCTCGCCGTGGGAGGGGCAAATTCCGGCGTCCTCGCCCCACGTCATCCTATGCGGGGGGAGGCCGGTCTGTGCGGAGCGTCAAGCGCCGTCTTTCGCTATTGTATCATAAAAGGAGAAGCTCGTAAAGTCCGCCGTCAAAATGATTTCCCCGTCTACGGCGATTTCCCCCCGGACCGGGGTTCCGTCCGCCAGGTTCAGCCAAACGGTGGAGAGAATTTTCCCGTCCTTCACCCCCGTCTGGTCCACGGTGAGGCGGAGGCAGGGCACGCCGTTCCACTCCTCCTGGTTCTCCTCCAGCAGCCACCCGTCCCGGAGGGCGCTCATCAGCCGGGGCAGGCAGGCGGCAGGGCTGATCTCCTCGTCGCCGAGGGTCCCGGCGTTGAGGCTGGCGTCCTCATACTCCAGCCGCCAGTCCGTGTCGCTGAGCACGGCCCGCACCCCGGCGATAGCCTCCGGCGCCAGCACCTCCACCGTGCTCTCCCCGCCGGGGACGTACTCGCAGCGAAGCTCCGCCTCCCAGGCCAGGCCCTCCTGATCGCAGGAGACAACCGCCTCCATGGCACAGCCCACGCAGTCGTGATAGCGGTCCCGCAGGTCCGCCGTTTGGGACGCTCCGTCCCCGCCGTCTCCGCCGCCGCAGGCCGCCAGCAGCAAGAGCAGGGTTATCATTGGTACGCACTTCCATAGGCGCACCGGAAAACCTCCTTGATATTCAATTTCCTTGAAGCTCTGAAAATACCCTGGGGAACGCGGCAATGACATCCTCCGGCGTGACGCAGTACTCCGTCAGCGCCTCCGCCGCCAGGTCCCCGGCCCGGCCGTGGATCCACACGGCCCCCGCCGCCGCCATCACCGGGCCGGCCCCCTGGGCAAGCAATGAGGCGATGAGCCCCGTCAGCACGTCGCCGCTTCCTCCCTTGGCCAGGCCGGAATTGCCGGTGGTGTTCACCAGCACGTTCCCCTCCGGCCCGGCGATGACGGTCCGGTGGCCCTTCAGGACTAAAAAGCAGCCATGCTCCCGGGCAAAGGCCCGGGCCGCGCCCACCGGGTCCCCGGCGGGATTTCCGCCGATGCGGGCAAACTCCCCGCCATGGGGGGTCAGGATGGTGACCCGCCCCCGGCGCTGGTCCAAGATATCTATATGTCCCTCCAGCGCGTTTATGCCGTCGGCGTCCAGCACCACCGGCTTTTCCGTCTGCCGGAGAACCTCTGAAACCAGCTGGCGGACGGACTCCCCCCGCCCCAGCCCCGGCCCCAGGGCCAGCACGCCGCAGCCCTCCAGCCGCTCCAGGAGCTCCGGCAGGGCCCGCCGGCTCAGCCGCCCCCGCCGGTCCGCCAGGGGGAAGGGCATGGCGGAGACACAGCGGACCGTCTCGATCTCCCAGATGCTCTCCGGCACCCCCAGGTACACCAGCCCGCAGCCGGACCTTACCGCCGCCGAGGCCGTGAGGTACGGCGCGCCGGTATAGCCCACGGAGCCGCCCGCTACCAGGACCTTGCCGAAATCCCCCTTGTGGCCGTCCTTCTTCCGGGGCGGCAGGGCCTCCCGGGCGAAGTCCGCCTCCACCGTCTGGACGGGGCAGGAAACCTCCCGGACCAGGGCGGCGGGGACGCCGATGTCATGGACGGTAACCCGCCCGGAGAGGACGGCCCCGTCCCCGGCGAACTGCCCGGTTTTTGGCATGGAGAAGGTGACGGTCCGGTCCGCCCGGACGGCCCGTCCCAGGACCCTCCCGGTGTCCGCCTCCACGCCGCTGGCAATGTCGGCGGCAATCACCGTCCCCTTGCGGCAGGAGTTGATGAGGTCCACGGCGGCGGCGAATTTGGAATCCGGGGCGATGTTCCGGGAGAGGCCCACGCCGAAGACGGCGTCGACGACCACCTGGCTTCCCCGGGCCCAGGCGGCCTGGGCCTTGTCCTGGGGGTTGAAGTCCTCCAGCTCCACGCCGCACTCGCTGAGACGGCCCGTCTCCTCCATGGCGTCGGGGGTGAGGCGGTTATAGTCCCCCACCAGGAAGACCCGGACCTTGAGGCCCATCAAAAAGAGGAGCCTTGCCGCGCCGATGCCGTCCCCGCCGTTGTTCCCCGCGCCGCAGAACACCGCCGCCCGGCACTTCTGAGGCTTATCCGGCAGGGCATCCAGAGCCGCCTGGGCCACCGCCGCCGCCGCCCGCTCCATCAGGTCGATGGAGGGAATCTTCCGCTCTTCTATGGCCCTTCGGTCCAGTTCCCGCATCTGCGCCGCCGCCGCCAGCTTCATGTGTCTGTACCTCCCGCGTGTCGATATTTGATAGATTGATTATAGCGGATTTCCGGCGGGAACGCAATCGGGAACCTTGCGTTTGTCCGGAAAAGCCGCTAAAATGGGGAGCGCAACCCAAAGTTTACATGGATTTCTTCAAACGCAACACCAAATCGCTGGCGCTGCGCCGCCCGCTCCGGCAGAATAAGGGCACCAAATTCAAGGAGGATCACCCAAATGTCGTTTTCCGAAAACCTGCAGTTCATCCGGGCCCAGGCCGGAATCACCCAGGAGCAGCTGGCGGAACAGCTGGACGTCAGCCGCCAGTCCGTCAGCAAGTGGGAGGGCAGTCAGAGCTTTCCCGAAATGGACACCCTGCTGCACATCTGTGACCTTTATAACGTAAACCTGGACACGCTCCTCCGGGGCAGCGTGGAGGAGAGCCGGGTGGCCGACACAGCCAAGTACGACGGCTTCATGACCCGCTTCGCCTGGAGGATCTCTCTGGCAGTTTCCGCCATCATCGCCGGCGTGGGCGTGAGCGGCCTGCTGGAGGTCCTGGGCGCACCGGAGGCCCTGGCGGGCGCGGCGCTCCTGCTGGTCATCACGGTGTGCGTGGTGGTCCTGGTGGTTTCCGGCATCGAGCTTGAAAACTTCCGCAGGAAAAACCCCGTGATCGCCGACTTCTACACCGAGGAGCAGAAGGAGGCCTTTCAGCGGAGATTCGTCTGGCACATCGCCGGAGGCGTGGGGGCAATCCTGTTCGCCGTGGTCCTGCTGCTGCTGTTTTTCTCCGCCTTCCCGGAGCGGGAGCCCTATGAGTCCTACAGCATGGCCTTTTTCCTGCTGATCATCGCCGGGGCGGTGTGGTCCTTCATCTACGGAAGCATCCAGCACGACAAATACGATGTGGAAAAGTACAACCGGGAGAACAATCCCTCGCCGGAGGCCAAGCGGCGAAACAATCTGGTGGGGACCGTCTGCACCGTCATCATGCTGCTGGCCACGGCCATTTACGTAGGGCTGGGCCTGGCCCTGTACATGTGGACGGCCTGGTGGGTGTTCGCCGTGGGGGGCATCCTCTGCGCTGTGGCCGCCGTGGTCCTGGGTCCCAAGGAGGAGTAAAAGCAAGCCCCGCCGGAGTACCCGGCGGGGCTTGTCTATTCAGGCTTTCACCGGGACCCCGGCGTCGTTCAGCGCCCGGCGGAGGCGGGGCAGGTCCCCGTCGAAGATCGCGCCGTCCATCCCCACAAACCAGGCCCCTTCAATGTTGATGTTCAAATCGTCGATGAAAAAGCACTCCTCCGCCCGGAGGCCGTACTCCCGGAGGAGAGTCTCGTAAATCTCCGGCTGGGGCTTCAAAAGCTTCCAGTCCGCGGAGACAATTTTCCCGTCGAAGCACTCGCTTCCCGGGATGCGGTCAAAATACAGCGGCAGGTCCTCCTTGGCGTTGGACAGCAGATAAACGCCGTACCCCAAGCCTTTCAGCTCCCGGACCAGGTCCGCCATGCCCTCCACGGGCAGCAGCCAGCGCCGCCACCAGTTCAGGGTCAGCTCCCGGGCGGGGCCGTGGAGACGCTCCGGCAGGCGGCGGCAGATGACCGCCAGCCCATCCTCAAAGGAGAGCGTCCCCCGGTCCATCTGAATCCACTCCACGGAGCCGAAGACCTCCCGCAGAAGCAGGGCCCGATCCCCCTCCGGGACGCCCAGATCCTCCACGAATAAATAGGGCTTCCAGTGGATCAGCACGTTGCCCATGTCGAATACGAGATTGCGGATCATAGCGCCTCCTGTTCTCCGGCCCCGCAGGCCAGAACCACGGCTTGATAAGACTCCAGCCACAAGCGGCCCTCCCGGTTCTCCAGGCCGCCGCAGTTGTTCAGCAGCACCCGGAAGGGCTCCGGGAAAGGTACGGAAGCCGTCCCCTGGCCATAGTGGCAGAGGACCAGAACCCGCGACGTCTCCCCGGTCCGCCAGTAGGCAAAGATCTCCGGCTCCTCCCGGAACGCGGGGCAAAAGCCGCCATGGACCAGCACGTCCTCCCACTCCGGATCCTTCCGCAGGGCAAGCAAGCGCTTATACCACCCCCGGACGGACCGCTCCGAGGCGGCATCGGCCTCCACGTTCAGCTCCGGATAGTTGGGGTTCACCGGGAACCAGGGCGTGCCGGAGGTGAACCCGGCGTGCTTGCCCCCGGTCCACTGCATGGGGGTCCGGGCGTTGTCCCGGCTGTGGCGGCGGCAAACCGCCATGGCCTCCTCCTCCGTCCGCCCGGCGGACCGCGCCGCCTGGTACTGGTCATGGGTGTTCAGGTCCTCGAAGTCCTCCACGGTACGGAAATCCCCGTTTCGCATACCGATCTCCTGGCCCTGGTAAAGGAAGGGAATGCCCCGCAGCAGCACGGACAGCGCCGCCAGGGCGGTGACGCTCTCATAGCAGACGTCCCCCTCGGGAAGGAAGATGCCGGGGGCCCGGGGCCGGTCGTGGTTTTCCAGGACGTTGGCCAGGAAAACGGCGCTCCCGGCGTTCTCCTGGGCCTGGAAAATCGCGTCCTGCCAGGTCTTGAAATCAAAGGGCTTGTACTGATACCAGAAGGGCCCCCGGTGGCCGGCGAGAAAGTGCCCAAAGTCGAAGAGGGTGGAGAAATAGCCCTCCGGCCCGCCGAACTCCGCCACCCGCTCCGGGGTAATGCTGTATACCTCGCCCACGGTAAAGGCATCGTGGGGCAGGAAGCACTCCCGTTTCAGCTGGTTCAAAAAGGCGCCGATCTCCGCCGTCCGGGGCAGCATTTTGGACACGGCGCAGGTGCCGTCGGGGCTGTCGGCGGGGCCGTCCTGGAAGCGCAGGTCCTTTTTCAGATTGATGATGGCGTCCAGCCGGAAGCCGGAGACCCCCTTGTCCAGCCACCAGTTTACCATATCGCAGATCTCCCGCCGGACCTCCGGGTTTTCCCAGTTCAGATCCGGCTGCTCCTTGGCGAAGGTGTGGAAGTAATAGAGGTCCGAGCCGGGCAGACGCTCCCAGCAGCTCCCGCCGAACTCCGCCCGCCAGTTGTTGGGCGGGCCGCCGTTCCGCCCCGGCTTTAAGTAGAAGTACTGTCCGTACTTCCCCGCCGGGTCCCGGACGGCCTCCCGGAACCAGGGGTGCTGGTCGGAGCAGTGGCTGACCACCAGGTCCATCACCAGGTACATTTCCCGGTGCTTCAGCTCCCGGATCAGGGCCTCCAGGTCCTCCATGGTCCCGAAGCAGGGATCGATGCCGTAGTAATCGGAAATGTCATACCCCTGGTCCACCATGGGAGAGGGATAGACCGGGGAGAGCCAGAGGATGTCCACCCCCAGGTCTTTCAAATAGTCCAGCTTGGAGAGGACGCCGGGCAGGTCCCCGATTCCGTCCCCGTTGCCGTCCAGGAAGCTCTTGGGGTAGATTTGGTACGCAATTTTGTTCCGCCACCAGGGGCGGGAGGCATTTGCCATCGTCATACACCGCCTATCGGGAAACCGCGCCTGGAGGCCGGACCTCCGGGCGCGGTTCCATTTATTTTTTTCCGCCGAAAATGCTCTTGAGGAAGCCGCCCTTTTCCCGTTCCTTTTTCTCCGGCGGCTTTTTCCCCTCCGGCTTGGGGGAGGCTTTGGGCTTCCCGCCGCTTTTCAGGCGTTCCAGCGCCTCCACGGCGTGCTGGTAGTCCTGCCGGGCGGCGGCTTCGTAGAGCTCTCTGGCCCGCTCCTCGCTGGCGTCCACGCCCTTGCCGTGCTCATAGCACCAGCCCAGGAGGTACTGCCCCCGGGCCTGGCCCTGGGCCGCGGCGTGGTTGTACCAGAACACGGCGTTCTGCCAGCTCTGCTCCACACCCTCCCCGGTTTCGTAGAGATAGCCCAGGTTGCAGGCCCCCGTGGCGTCCCCGGCCTCGGCAGCTTTTCTGTACCACTCCGCCGCCTCGGCGGGGTCCTTTTTCGCCACGCCCTGGCCCGACTCGCAGCAGTACCCGTAGTTGCACATGGCCCGGGGATAGCCCGCCTCCGCCGACAGCTTGTAAAGCCGGGCGGCTTCCAGGGCGCTTTTCTCCACGCCCCGGCCCGTCTCATACATATAGCCCAGGTTGCACTGGCCCGCCGGGTCTCCCTTTTCCGCCGCCCGGCGGTAAAAGTCCACGGCCTGCTCCAGGCTCTGTTCCACACCCTCGCCGAACTCATAGCACACGCCCAGGTTGCACAGCGCCCGGAGATAGCCCCCGTCCGCCGCCCGCTGGTACCACCGGGCCGCCTCGACGTCGTCCCGTTCCATGCCCTTGCCGTACTTGCAGCACAGTCCCAGGCAGAACATGCCCCTGGGATCGTCCTGCTCGGCGGCCTTGCGGTACCAGTGGACCGCCCGGGTCAGGTTCTCCTCCACGCCGCTTCCCGTCTCATAGCACCAGGCCAGGTTGCACATGGCCCGGGAGAAGCCCTGCTGGGCGGCGGCGCTGTACCACTTTACCGCTTCCTCCCAGCTTTGCTCCACGCCCCGGCCGGATTCGTACATAAAGCCCAGGTTGCACATGCCGGGGGCGTTGCCCATCTCGGCGGCTTTGCGGTAGAGCTCCGCCGCCTTCTCGTCGCTCTGGGGCACGCCCTCCCCCCGCTCATAGCACACGCCCAGATCGCAGATGGCCGGGGCGGACCCCGCGTCGGCGGCCTTCTGATACCACCGGGCGGCCTCCTCCGCGTCCTGGGCGGCGCCGATGCCGTAGTCATAGGCCCGGGCTACGCTGAAAAGGCCCCTGGGGTCCCCCTGGTCCGCGGCCCGTTTGTACCAGGTGAAGGACTCCTCCAGGTTTTTCTCCACACCCTTGCCGTGCTCATAGCACCAGGCCAGGTTGCACATCCCCCGCGACAGCCCGCCGGCGGCGGCCCGTTTGTACCACTCCGCGGCGCTCTCCCAGCTCTGCTCCACGCCCTCGCCGCACTCATACATAAAGCCAAGGCAGCAAGCGCCGTCCTCGTCCCCCTGCTCGGCGGCCTTGCGGTAGAACTCCGCCGCCGCGGCCTTGTCCGCGGGCACGCCCCGGCCCCGTTCATAGCACAGCCCCAGGCACAGATAGCCCCGGGGGTATTCCTGGTCCGCCGCCGCCCGATAGAGCCGCACGGCCTCGGCGAAGTCCCGCTTCACCCCCTCGCCATGCTCATAGCACCAGGCCAGGTTGCACAGCGCCCGGGGATAGCCCTTATCCGCCGCTTTTCTATACCAGTCCACGGCGGTCTCCCAGCTCTGCTCTACGCCCCGGCCGGACTCATACATAAAGCCCAGGCAGCACATGCCGGGGGCGCTGCCCTGCTCGGCGGCGGCGGTGTACCATTTCACGGCCTGTTCCACGTCCTGCTCTACGCCCTCGCCGAACTCCAGGCAGCGGCCCAGCTCCGTCTGGGCGCCGGGATAGCCCAGCCACGCGGCGGACTGATACCATTTGGCGGCCTCCGCTTCGTCGGGCTCCACGCCGCTGCCCCGGCGGTAAGCCTCCGCCAGGAGGAACTGGGCCCGGGGAAAGCCCTGCTCCGCCCCCTTCTGGAAGCATTTCAGAGCCTTGTCATAGTCCGTCTCCACGCCGATGCCGTATGTATAGCAGTAGCCCAGGTTCGTCAAGGCGGGCATGTACTCCTGCTCCGCCGCCTGGGCATAGAGCATCACGGCCTGCTTGGGGTCCGCCGGCACGCCCACGCCCGCCTCCAGGCACCAGCCCAGGTTCGTCAGGCCCAGGGGATCGTTCAGCGCCGCCGCCCGTTGGTAGGCGGCCAGGGCGTCGGTCTCCCGCTTCTCGTCCACCGCCTGGTTTCCCAGGTTCACCCAGTCGGAAGCGGTCATCTCCTCCTCCGCCAGGGCGGTGAAAAAGGTCCCCCCGCAGCGGGGGCAGATATCCGGCTCCTCCTCGGCCACAAAACCGCAGTCGGGGTTTTCACAGCGATAGAAATCCATCATTTCTTCCTCCCTCAGATGTCCGCTCCGCCGCCGAAAACCGGGGAGCCGTTGTATAGATCGGTAAAGGTATGGGCCGCGCCCCGGTACTTGAAGCCGGGGAAGGTGTCCAGCTGGACCCCGTGGATGGCCCGGAAAATGCTTTTTTCAATGTTGGGGTTGGTCTTTTTCAGCTCCCGCAGGAGCAGCTTGATCTCCTGGCGCTTGCTCTCCCCGATCCCGTCGCCGGAGGCGTCCCGGGCTTCGGTAAAGCGGCAGGCGCACTGGAGAAAATGAAGTTCGTTGTAATCCCGCCAGCGGACAATGGCGTCCTCATGGACGCAGTACAGCGGGCGGATCAGCTCCATGCCGGGAAAATTTTTACTGCGGAGCTTGGGGGGCATGGCCTGGAGCTGCGCGCCGTAAAAAAGGCCCAGCAGCGTAGTCTCGATGACATCGGAGAAGTGATGGCCCAGGGCGATTTTATTGCAGCCTAAGTCCCGGGCCCTGGCATAGAGGCAGCCCCGGCGCATCCGGGCGCAGAGGTAGCAGGGGTTTTTGTCCACCTGGACCGTCACGTCGAAGATATCGCTTTCAAACAGCGTCAGGGGGATGCCCAGACGCCCGGCGCTCTCCTCCAGCACGCGGCGGTTTGCCGGGTTGTAGCCCGGGTCCATAGCCAGGAAGGTGAGGGCAAAGGGCCGGTCCGTGTGCTTTTGCAGTTCCTGCATCAGCTTGGCCAGGACGAAGGAGTCCTTCCCGCCGGAGACGCACACGGCGATATGGTCCCCCGGGGAAACCAGCTCGTACCGCTTCACGGCGGCGATGAAGGGATTCCACAGGGATTTTCGATAGGTCTTGATGAGACTGCGCTCGGCAGTCTCCTGTGGGGTAAGCTCACGGGACATATGTGATTCTCCTAGCCAAAGACGTTTTACAGCCATATGGAACCCAGGCGGAACACGGAGGCGCACATTTTGCGGAACCAGGACCGCTGGTTCCAGTCCTCCAGAGTATAGGGCCGGCTCTCGGCCAAAATGCCGTCCAGATCCTCCAGCAGCTCCTCCACCACCGGCATGTGGTACAGCAGCACGCCACATTCGTAGTGGAGCTGGAAGGTCCGGTAGTCCATATTCGTGCTGCCGACCAGAGCCACCTCCCGGTCCGCCATGACGCTTTTGGCGTGGAGGAAGCCGGGGGTGTATTTATAGATCTTCACGCCGTGGCTCAATAGCTCCCCCCAGTAAGTCTCGGCCACCATGTAGGTAAACTTGTGGTGGTCCGGGATGCCGGGGATAAAGATCCGCACGTCCACCCCCGCGTCGGCGGCGATGCACAGGGCTTTTTGCATGGACTCCTCCACGGCGTAATAGGGGGTGGTGAGGTAGAGCATCTTCTGGGCAGAGGCGATGAGCTGCAAATAGATTTCCTCAATGGGATTGTCCGGGTTGTTCAGGGGCCCGTCGGTAAAGGGCTGGCACCAGCCCCGGGCGCTTTCCACCTCGTGCCGGGGGCGGTAGTAGTCGTCCTCGTTGTGGAAGGAGCCCCCCATCATCTTCCACATCTGCATGAACTGGGTGGCGAACCCCCAGACCCCCGCGCCCTCGATGCGGACGGCGGTGTCCTTCCAGTGTCCGAAGCGGACGATGAGGTTGGCGTATTCGTCGGCGATGTTGATGCCCCCGGTATAGGCGAACTGCCCGTCGATGACGGCGATTTTCCGGTGATCCCGGTAGTTGAAGTAGATGCGATTCACATAGCGGTGAACGGGGTTGAAGGCCTTCACCTCAATGCCCGCGTTCTGGAGATTCTGGAGGGTTTCGTCGGAAAAGCGGGTGAGGTTGCCGAAATCATCGAAGGTGATGTGGATTTCCACGCCGGCGGCGGCCCGCTCCTTCAAAATGGCGAAGATGCGGTCCCAGAGCTGTCCCTCCGCCAGGATGTAGTACTCCAGAAAAATATAGATCTCCGCCTTCTCCAAATGCTGGATCAGGTCCTCAAAAAACTCCGCGCCCTCCTTGAAATAGACGGCGTCCGTGTTCCGGTAGAGCAGAAAGCCCCGCTTTTCCAGATACGCCGCCAGCCGTCCCCAGGCCGGGGACTGCCGCCGGAGGCGGCCGAGGTCGATTCCGCTGGACATGCGCTGGCTCTCCCCGCAGGGGATGGGGGGCACCGTCTGAAGGCTGAGCTGCTTCACCTGATGGGCCCCGCCCCAGAGGCAGAACAAAATTATGCCGGACACCGGCATGGCCAGCAAAAGGCACATCCACACCAGCTTGTAGGTGGGGCTGCCGGGCCGCTGGTAGACCCAGATGGCCACCGCCGCGCCGGCGATAAGCAGCAGGGCGTAGACAAGGCTGGAATACTCCGCCAGAAGGAAGGAGATCAAAATCGAGGTAGCGATTTGGGCGATCACCGTCAGTGCGCACATGGAAATGCTGGTAAAGGCGGAAATTTTTCGCTCGACCCGCTCTTCCACCGGGGGGATATGGGGAATGTTCTTATGCACGGCAGCTCGCCTCCTCACAGGCAGTTTCAGCGTTTGGCTTTTTTATTATACAAAAAGACGCCGCCGTCTTCAACAGCAAAATATTAAAATTAGATAAAATCCGGGCCGGGCAAAACGCCCGGCCCGGATTCTCATTCGCTCTGGCGCAGAAGGCCCTGCTTGATGTCCCACAGCTTCTGGCTGAGATCCACGTAATACGTGTGGGGATTCTCGAAGCGCTTCACCTCGTCCCAGAGGGTCTCCACCTGGGTCCTGCAATAGTCCTGAATCTCCGTGAGGCCGGGGCGTTCGTAGACCAGCTTCCCCCCCTGGAAAACGGGGACCTGGAGGGGCTTTGCCGTGAAGCCGGTGTAGGTCTTCCGCTTCCAGGTGGCCCGGGGATCGAAGAGCTCCAGGCTCCGGCTCTCGTCCACGGTTTCGTCCCAGACGGTGATATAGTCCGCCTCCGCCTTGCCGGTGGCCCGGTCGAAGATGCGGTGGACTTTTTTAAAGTGGGGGTTGGTAATCTTGTCCACATTTTCGCTGACCTTGATTTTGGGGACGACGGACCCTCCCTCGTCCTCCACCGCCACCAGCTTGTATACCCCGCCGAAAACCGGCTGGCTGCTGGCGGTGATCATCCGCTCGCCCACGCCGAACATGTCGATTTGGGCCCCCTGGATCAGCAAGTCCCGGATGATGTACTCGTCCAGGGAGTTGGAGGCGGAGATCCGGCACTCTGTCCAGCCCGCATCGTCCAGCATCTTCCTGGCCTTCCGCGTCAGGTAGGCAATGTCTCCCGAGTCCAGGCGGATGCCGCACTTTTTAATCCCCAAAGGCTTCAGCACCGCGTTGAAGGCCCGGATGGCGTCGGGCACGCCGGATTTCAGCGTGTTGTAGGTATCCACCAGGAGGGTGGCGTTGTTGGGATAGAGCTTGCAGTAAGTCTCAAACGCCTCATACTGGGTGTCGAACATCTGGACCCAGGCGTGGGCCATGGTGCCCCCGGCGGGCACGCCGTAGAGCTGGTCGGAGATGGTGCAGGCCGTCCCGGCGCAGCCGCCGATGTAGGCCGCCCGGGCCCCGGTGATGGCCCCGTCGGTGCCCTGGGCCCGGCGGGAGCCGAATTCCAGCACCGTCCGCCCCTGAGCCGCCCGGACGATGCGGTTGGCCTTGGTGGCGATGAGGCTCTGGTGGTTGATGGCCAGCAGGGTAAAGGTCTCAATGAGCTGGGCCTGGATGGTGGGGGCCCGGACGGTCACCACGGGCTCCTGGGGGAAAATGGGGGTCCCCTCGGGGATGGCCCAGATGTCCCCGGTGAAACGGAAGTCCTTCAAATAGGCCAGGAACTCCTCGGAAAACAGATTCCGGTCCCGGAGGTACGCGATGTCCTCCTCGTCAAAATGCAGATCCAGAATATACTCAATGAGCTGGTCCAGGCCCGCGCAGATGGCAAAGCCCCCCTTGTCCGGCACGTCCCGGAAGAACACGTCGAAATAGGTCATCCGGTCCTGAAAGCCCGCCTGGAAATAGCCGTTGCCCATGGTCAGCTCATAGAAGTCACAGAGCATGGTCATGTTCAGCTTTTGTTCGGTGCGCATGGCAGGAGCCCCCTCTTTTGAAGTTGTTCCCTTGATTATAAGCAAAGCGCCGCGGAAATGCAATCTCTTTTTTGGGAAAAATTCACGAAAAATGCAGGGAATATCGGGCGCATTTTTGCCAATAGCGGCAGGGCCCGCCTTTGGGCGGGCCCTGCGTTTTTTCAGGATGCTTGGTCGTACTCCAGCCGCCAGAAGCCCTCCGCCCGGTCCGCCCGAAGGTACACGGCCGTTTCCCCCGCAAAGCTGTCGGTGAAGCTCTCGCGGACGGTTTCGCCCTCCGCCGTCTCGAAGGAAACCGTATAGGTCAGGCCGTCCTCCTCCGGCAGGGTAAAGGAGCAGAGCTGGATGTCGGAAATAGCCGCCTCCGACGAGAGGGTTTCGCCGCCGTATTCCACGGTGATGTTGGAGATGGCCTCCGGGGCGTAGTTTGTGAGAATCAGGTTGCCCTCCACGGCTTCCTCCCTCTGCCCGCAGGCGGCGAGAAGAAGCAGGAGGCCGAACGCCCAAAACAGCTTTCTCATCCCTCCGCCTCCCGCAGACGCTCCACAATGGTTCGTTTTGACACGGAGCGGTAGGTCCAAAGGGGCACCAGGGCCCCCAGAGCCAGGAAGATGGGCAGGATCACCAGAATGGGCGTCACGGTGAGCCGGTAGGAGAAGAACCAGAAGACGTCCGACAGGACGGTCCCCATCAGGGGGCCGATGCACACCGTCATCACCAGGGACACCGCCAGGGCCAGGAGGGTGTAATAAAGGCCTTCGTACACCAGCATGGTTTTCAGCTGCTTCCCGGTCATGCCGATGGACTGGAGCACCGCCAGCTCCCGCTTCCGGGTGAGGATGCCAGTGAGGACCGCGTTGACGAAGTTCAGCACGCCCACAAGGCCGATGATGAAGCTCAGCGCCCCGCCCATGGTCATGAACATGCCCCGGAAGCCCTCGAACTCGGCGACGTAGGTGGCCCGGCTCTCATAGTCGTAGAGGGGCTGGACGCTCTCCGTGTACTCCGCCAGGAAGGACTCCATGCCCGCCTCCGCCTCGTCGGTGGTGTTGAAGAGATAGGTCATGACGCTGGCGGTGCCGGTGTCCTGCTTGAACCGCTCCGCCCCCAGGATGAACTCGTCGCAGCCCAGAACCCGGTAGCGGTAGGAGATGGAGTTGGGAATCCGCACCAGGGCGCAGACGGTGTAGTCGATGTCCTCGTAGGCCTTGGCCCGCTCCCCCCAGGGGCGGCCGCCCTCGATGGCGGCGTCCACGTCCTCAATGATTTCCCCGGTATCCCGGTAGAAATACTCCATCTCTGTGATATGGCGGATGGTCACAGTATCTCCCAGCCTGGCCCAGTTGCTGCCCCATTGGGTGGCGTTGTAGTCGTCGGACAGGTACACGGCGGCAATGGCCTTCTGGCTGGGGTCCGACAGGGGGGCCAGGTCTCCCTCCAGTACATTCAGCAGGCTCAAGGGGAAGTCCTCCATGCCGTACATCTGCACGCCGGTCTCCAGAAGCCCGCTGGGTTGCCGGGAGGTTCTCGCGACGATCTCGTCCACAACCTCCGGGGGATTATACATTCCATAGCCCTGCCGGAACCAATCCTCGGTGACAAACTCCTTCATGGCGGAGACGCCGCCATAGACGCGCCCGCTCTCCTCCAGACCGTTTCGGGCATTGACGTCGGAGATAATCTCCTCCGGCACCGCCTCGTCCTCGGTACGGAAGCCGCCGCTGGGCTGGAAGTAGGCGGCGTCTCCCAGGATAAAGTCCACATCCGCGTTCCGGGCCAGGTACTTATTCATGTCAAAGCCGGTGGCGAAGGTGTAGGTAATCGTTGCCAGCACCACCGCCAACGTCAGGGAAATGACCGTCACCACGGTTTTCCCCCGGCTCCGGCCCAGGTTGGCCCAGGCCATGCCCGGAAGGGACGCGCCGCTCCGGGCTTTGCGGACCTTCTCCCGCTTCCCCGCCTTTTTCGGCCCGCCGCCCTCGGTGTAGCGCACGGCCTCCACCGGGGAGACCTTCGCCGCCATGCGGCCCGGACGGGCGCAGGAGAGGAACACGGTCAGCAGGGCGAACAGCGCCGCTCCAATGAAAATCAGGGGGTTGAAGGAGACGAAGGCGTTCTTGTAGCTCAGCTGGGTCATGATGACCGGGGTGAGCTTGTTGCCGATGACAAAGCCCAGGAGCAGTCCAATGGGGATGCCGATAAGGCTGAGAAGCAGGGCCTGCTGCCGGACGACGCGTTTGATCTGCTTGCCGGTGGTGCCGATGGTTTTCAGAAGGCCGTAAAACCGGATATCGTTGGTGACGGAAATTTGGAAGACGTTGTAGATAATCAGGTAGCCGGTGAAGATAATCAGCAGCAGCAAAACCACAATGGCGATCAGCGTGGAGATATCAAAGCTGTTGGAAAGCTGGGCCCCGGAGTAGCCCCAGTTGACGCCGATTTTCAAGTAATTCTCCCCCTGGGGGTCGTCGTGCTGATAGCCGTGGTTCTCCAGGATCTGAAGGATGTTCTCCTCGATCTGGAGGTCGCTTTTGAACATCATGTCCAGGTTCCATTCTCCGGTCATGGAGTAGGGGTCCCCGCTGCCCTGGGCACCTAACTCCTCGGCGGCGGAGCGGGGCAGGAGCACATTGCTGGCCACCAGGGCGCTGTCGTACTCCCACCATCCCGAGAGGGTGAAGGTCCGGGTGACCAGCTTCCGGCTGGAGGTGTTTTCGTCAAGGTAGAAGGAAATGGTGAATTTCGCGCCCACCTTCGGCTCCACCCCCAGAAGGGCCAGAACGCGGGTGTCCGTGGCGGCCTCGTCGGTGCCCTCCCGGGGGAGGGTCCCTTCGACTGGCTGGCAGAAGTAGTGGGGCGCGGCGGCGGGCTCCAGGTAGGAGACCTCCACATGGGATTTGTTGAAGGGCGGGTCCACGGGCATGCCCACGAACAACCGGGCGAAGTCCTCTTGAATCAGCGGGTCCGACCGCATTTCCTCCACCTGCTCCCAGGTGAGGCCCTTGATGGTGCCGTGAAAGTCGCCGCCCGCCTGGCGGAAATTCTCCTGCTGGAAGGAATAGTTGATGGAGGAAGCGATGGTAAAGAGGGAGGTGAACAAGATGGTGGTTAGGGCAATGGCCAGGACGGCCACGATGTTGCGGGTCCGGGCGGCCCGCATGGACCGGAAGCCCAGGCGGCGGACGCAGCCCTTGTTGGCGACACGGATCATGGTTACGCCTCCTCCCCGGTGGTCCGGGAGGACCGGATTTTCCCGTCCTCAATGCGGATGATGCGGTCCGCCATTTGGGCGATTTCCTCGTTGTGGGTAATCATGACGATGGTTTGGGCAAACTTCTCGCTGGTGATTTTCAGCAGGGCCATCACGTCCTGGCTGGTTTTGGAGTCCAGGTTGCCGGTGGGCTCGTCGGCCAGGATGATGGCGGGCTTGGCCGCCAGGGCCCGGGCGATGGCCACCCGCTGCTGCTGGCCGCCGGAGAGGTTGTTGGGCAGGTTCCGGAGCTTTTTCTCCAGGCCCAGAGTCTCGATGATCTGGTCCACGTAGGCGGCGTCGGGCTTCTGGCCGTCCAGTTGAATCGGGAGGACGATGTTCTCATAGACGCTGAGGACAGGGACCAGGTTGTAGTTCTGGAAGATGAAGCCGATTTTCCGGCGGCGGAAGATGGTGAGAGCCTCGTCCTTGAGGGAGAAGATGTCTTTCCCGTCCACGCTGACGGATCCGGAGGTGGGGCGGTCCAGGCCGCCCAGCATATGGAGGAGGGTGGACTTGCCGGAGCCGGAGGTGCCGACCACGGCGGCGAATTCGCCCTTTTCCACCGTCAGGTCCACGCCGTCCAGGGCGCGGACCTCCGTCTCTCCGGAGCCGTAGTGCTTGTGCAGGGCCTTTGTCTCTAAGATTGTCATATTCTGATACCTCCAAGGTAAAGTGTTTTCAAGCCATGGGGCTTTTACTGCAGATACTCTACCATAGGAATCTGTCCAGATTCTTTCTCAAATCTTACAGAGTTGAAAGAAGCCGCGCCCCCGCCCGAAGGGCGAGTACAAGCTCCCTTGCATTTTGCGTACCTTTCCGCTACAATAAACCTGCGGAGATAAAAACACGGCCCGGTCGGTAGTCCGGGCGTACCCCTTCGGGTATCAGTAACCTGCCTCCTTTGGTTGTCCGTTCTCCGTGAGAGACACGAAAAGGAGGAACCGCGTATGGAAACCGGATACGCAAAACTGACCGTCCGCTTTGAGGACCCCTTCTGGGTCCTGCTCTATGAGCGGGGCGGCGGCGGAACCTATGAGGCCTGCAAGACCCCCTTCGGGGCCGAGCCGAAAGACCAGGAGGTCTACGCCTTTTTGCTGGAGAACTGGCGGAGCCTGCGCTTCAGCCCTCCCGTCGCCGCCAAGGGCCCCTTCGAGAGGAAGGTCAGCCCCAAGCGCGCCCGCCGGGAGGCCCAAAGGGCCGTCCGCCCCGCCGCCATAGGCACCAAAGCCCAACAGGCCCTGGCTCTCCAACGGGAGGAGGGCAAAGCTGCCCGGACCCGCCGCAGCCGGGCGGAACGGGAGGCGGAGGAGGAGCGGAAATTCGCCCTCCGGCAGGAAAAACGGAGGGAGAAGCGGAAGGGACATTAAAGAATTCGGAAGGAATACGCAGGACAGCGCCCCGGAGAGGACCTCCCTCCCCGGGGCGCTGTTCATTGGCTCTGCCCGTGGTTCCGCTCCATGGAGGCGGCGTGCTCCTGCTCCATCACGTCCAGCAGCTCCGCGACGCGGCCGGAGGAATAGCGTTCCCGGCAGGCGGCCAAGGTCTGGGCAAACTCCTCCGAGCCGCCGTGCCAGGCGGCGTCGGCGGTGGCGATGCTCCTGCAAATCACGTCCGCCGCCAGGGGCTGGTCCCAGTAGTCCACCCGCTGATCCCCCATCAGGACCAGGTAGGCCAGCACCGTGTCCGGCGCTTCCAGGAAGCGGCTGCGGAGTTCCTCGCTGGACCCCTCCGTCAGCGCGTCGCCCCACAGGTCAAAGACGATGAGCTGGTCCAGGGGCACCGTGTTTGTGTGCTCAAAGATATACATAAACCGCTCGTCGTCGCAGCCTTTGCTAAGGCCAAACGACTCCAGGTCGACGCTGACCGCCTCCCACTCCGTCTCCTCCAGCTCCGGGAAGCCGGAGGGGACCGGGGCTGTTTCTTCCGGCGGCAGGTCCTCCGGCGGCGCTTCGGACGGCGAAGCCCCCTGCCCGCCGCAGGCGGCAAGCAGGAGGCACAGCGCCAACGCCAGAGCGGGGATGCCCGTGACGTTCGTCTTCATATTACTTGCTCAGGGCCTCGTCAATGGCCTTGGCGGCGGTTTTGCCCGCGCCCATGGCCAGAATGACCGTGGCCGCGCCGGTCACCGCGTCGCCGCCGGCATAGACCCTCTCCCGGGAGGTCAGGCCGTCCTCGTTGACCACGATGCCGCCCTTGCGGTTGATTTCCAGGCCCTTGGTGGTGGACTTGATCAGCGGGTTGGGGCTGGTGCCAAGAGACATAATCACGCAGTCCACGTCCAGATCGAACTCGCTGTCCGGCACCTCAATGGGCCGCCGCCGCCCAGAGGCGTCGGGCTCGCCCAGCTCCATGCGGATGCAGCGGATTTTGTTCACGTCGTCGTTTTCGTCGGCAAAGATTTCCACCGGGTTGCAGAGGGTCTTGAAGATGATGCCCTCCTCCTCGGCGTGCTCCACCTCTTCCTTCCGGGCGGGGAGCTCCTCCATGCCCCGGCGGTAGACGATGTACACCTCGGCCCCCAGGCGCTTGGCGCAGCGGGCCGCGTCCATGGCAACGTTGCCGCCGCCCACCACGGCCACCTTCTTGGGCCGCTGAATGGGAGTATCCGAGTCGGGCAGGTACGCCTTCATCAGGTTGATGCGGGTCAAAAACTCGTTGGCGGAGTAAACGCCCCGATAGTTCACGCCGGGGATATCCATGAACATGGGAAGGCCCGCGCCGGAGCCGATGAACACGGCCTCGAAGCCCTGCTCCTCCATCAGCTCGTCGATGGAGATGGTCCGGCCGATAACCGTATCCGTGGCGATGGTCACGCCCATGGCCTTCAATCCGTCCACTTCCTTCTGGACGATGGCCTTGGGCAGACGGAACTCGGGGATGCCGTACACCAGCACGCCGCCGGCAAGGTGCAGCGCCTCGAACACGGTGACGTCATAGCCCTTCCGGGCCAGGTCGCCCGCGCAGGTGAGGCCCGCGGGGCCGGAGCCCACCACGGCGACACGGTGGCCGTTGGAGGCGGGCTTTTCCGGGGCCTCGGTGCAGTGGGCGTTGTGCCAGTCGGCGACAAACCGCTCCAGACGGCCGATGCCCACGGGGTCCCCCTTCTTGCCCCGGACGCAGTACATCTCGCACTGGGTCTCCTGGGGGCACACCCGGCCGCAGACGGCGGGCAGGGCGGAGGTGTTGGAAATGATCTGGTACGCCGCCTCAAAGTCGCCCTTGGCGACCTCGGCGATGAACTCAGGGATATGTACCATGACGGGGCAGCCCTGCATGCAGGCGCGATTCTTGCAGTTTAAGCAGCGCGCCGCCTCGTCCAGAGCCTGTTCCTCGGTGTAGCCCAGGGCCACCTCCTGGAAGTTCTTATTCCGGACGTTGGGGTCCTGGGAGGGCATGGGGTTTTTCTGTAAAGACATATTGGCCATGATTATTCGGCCTCCTTCTTAAAGAGGTTGCAGGTCTCCTCGTGCTTGTGCTTCTCGAATTCCATATACATCTGGTTCCGCTTCACGGCCAGATCCCAATCCACCTTGTGGCCGTCGAAGTCCGGGCCGTCCACGCAGGCGAACTTCATCGCGCCGCCCACGCTCAGGCGGCAGCCGCCGCACATGCCGGTTCCGTCGATCATGATGGGGCTCATGGAGACGGTGGTGGGGACGCCGTAGGGCTCCGTGGTCTTGGAGACGAACTTCATCATGACCATGGGGCCGATGGCGAAGACCTCGTCGTACTGGTTCCCTTCTTCAATAAGCTCCTTCAAAGCCTCGGTGACCAGGCCCTTGCGGCCATAGCTCCCGTCGTCGGTGCAGACGATGAGCTTGTCGGAGGACTTCTTGAACTCGTCCTCGAGAATCACCAGGTCCTCGGTGCGGAAGCCCACCACGGCGTGGACCTCGGCCCCGTCGTCGTGGAACTTCTTCAGCACCGGGTAGGCGATGGCGCAGCCCACGCCGCCGCCGACCACGCAGACCTTTTTCTTGCCCTCGGTCTCGGTGGCCTTGCCCAGGGGGCCCACGAAGTCCTGGAGGCAGTCGCCCTCGTTGAGATGGCTGAGCTTTTCCGTCGTCGCGCCCACGGTTTGGACGATGATGGTGACGGTGCCCTTTTCCGGGTCGTAGGCGTTGATGGTAATGGGGATGCGTTCGCCCTTTTCGTCCACCCGGAGGATGATGAACTGTCCCGGCTGGGCCTTCTTGGCGATCAGCGGGGCCTCGATCTCGTACAGGGTGACGGTGGGGCGCAGAGCCTCTTTTCTGACGATTTTGTACATATGCTTCCTTCTTTCCCGATCATGTCATGGTTGTGATGTTCGGTCTTGCCCGACACGCTGCAAGCAAGGCCTGGAGCCCGTGTCCTGCCATTGACACATTGTTTCTAGTTTAGCATAAGGGACGGAAACCGTCAATTGGTTTCCCTTGGATTTTTGCAAGATGTGAGTTTATACTTACATTCGAACACCCGGCCAGCCGGAAAATATCCATAAAGCCCCAATAGTGAGCTTTCTTCAACCTGAACCTTGCAGAAATATCCGTAGGGACTTCATTGGCGGTTTTGCCGGC